>CAVJBM010000165.1:0-4833 GCA_963647775.1 Anaerovibrio sp. | reverse complement strand
GTCCAGATTAGTCTCCAGCGCGGAGGGCAGGGCCAGCAGCTCGTCCTCGCCGAGGCCGATCCGGTAGAACACCCGCCAGGTCATGCGGTCGGCGTTCCCCGTGTTCAGGGCGGCGCAGGCCGCCGTGTGGAGGTCGTAGACCGCCCGCAGGGCATCGTCGTTCTCCAGCGCCAGCCACAGGGGCGCGGCCGCCGAGACGAAATCGGCGCCCACCGCCGGCTCGCCCCCGGTGAGCCGGGCGGCGTTCACGGTGCACTCCAGAAAGCGCCCGCCGGGCAGCCCGTCGCTGGCCGCCTGGTCGGCGGGGAAGCGCAGGGTGACGGGCGCGAAGTCCCCCACGGCGCAGCCGGCGGCCCCGGCGTCGGCCGCGGTCAGCAGGCAGACCTGCAGCGGGTCGGAGACGGTGCCGGGGTAGACCGCAAGGGTGTAGCCGCCGTTTTCCGCCTGCATGGTCATGGACAGCATCCGGTAGGCGTACACCGTCTCCGCCGGGGCGCCCTCCCGCTCCAGGGCGGCGCGCAAGAGGGAGTCCGCCGCGTCGCCGTCGAAGGTAAGGCCCTCCTCCGGCCGGTAGCGGACGGTGACCTCCAGCTGGCCGGGGAACTGCTTTTCCAGGGTGCGGAGGGAGCAGAGGTACAGGGACAGCGTGCCCGACACCATCACCAGCACCATGGTGGACAGGATGCAGATGTTGGCCATGCCCACGGCGTTGCGCCGCATCCGGTACAGCATCCCGGACACGCCGATGAAGTGGCTGGTCCGATAGTAGTACCGCTTGTTTTTCCGCAGGGCCTTCAGCACCACGATGCTCACGGCGGAGAACAGGGCATAGGTGCCCAGAATGACCAGGATCACCGCCGGGAAGTACAGGGCGAAGGCCATGCCGGCGCTTTTGGCAAAGACGGCGATAGCGTACCCGCCGCCCAGGCAGAGGATGCCGAAGATGGCCGGCAGGGCCCGGGTCTTGGGCTCCCGCTCACCGGCGGAGCCCTCCCGCAGCAGCTCCGCGGGGCTCTGGCGGCCCAACTGCAGCAGCTCGATGATCAGGTCGAACAGCAGGATGGCGGCAAACAGGATGGCGGTGCTGCGGACGGCCTCCCAGGAGATGTAGAAGCCGAACCAGGGGCCTGTGCCCATCACCCGGCAGAGCAGGAGGGTGGCCAGCTTGTGCAGCCAGATCCCCATGAACAGCCCGCCGCCGATGCCGGCGACGGCGGCGTACAGCGTCTCCAGCAGGAGCATCCGGGCGATGTGCCGCTTGCCCAGGCCCAGGATGTTGTAGAGGGCCAGCTCCCGCTTGCGGCGCTTCATGAGAAAGCTGCGGGTATAGGTGAGGAAAATGACGGCGAATATGGCCACCACAATGACGCCGATGGTCATGAACATGGACAGGTAGGCGTACCGGGTCATCACCGGCAGGTCCCGGGCGCCGGCCAGGGCGCTGATGATGTAGAACGCGGCGGCGGTGCCCGCCAGGGTCAGCAGATAGGGCAGGTAGAACTGCCGGCTGCGCACCATGTTCGTCAGCGCCAGGCGGGGGAAGAAGGCGGTCTTACGCATGGGCTTCACCGCCCTGGGTCAGCACGGTCAGCGTGTCGGAGATGCGGCGGAACTGGGTCTCATAGCTGGCACCGCCGCGGTACAGCTGGTGGTACACCCGCCCGTCCCGTAGGAAGAGCACCCGCTCCGCGTGGCTGGCGGCCTTGACGGAGTGGGTCACCATCAGGATGGTCTGGCCCTCGGCGTTGATCTCGCCGAAGAGCTCCAGCAGGTTGTCCGCCGCCCGGGAGTCCAGCGCGCCGGTGGGCTCGTCCGCCAGCACCAGCTGCGGCCCCGTGATCAGCGCCCGGGCCACCGCCGCCCGCTGCTTCTGCCCGCCGGAGACCTCATAGGGGTACTTGTTCAGCAGCTCCGCGATGCCCAGCTGGGCCGCCAGGGGCTTCAGCCGTTCCTCCATCTCCTGGTAGGGCCGGCCCGCCAGCACCAGGGGCAGAAAGATGTTGTCCCGCAGGGAAAAGGTGTCCAGCAAATTGAAGTCCTGGAACACAAAGCCCAGGTGGGAGCGGCGGAAGGCCGCCAGGTCCCGCTCCCTGATGTCGGACAGGGCGCGGCCGTTCAGCAGCACCTCCCCGGCGGTGGGGCGGTCCAGGGCGGCCAGGATGTTCAGCAGGGTGGTCTTGCCGGAGCCCGACTCCCCCATGATGGCCACGTACTCTCCCGGCTCCACGGAGAAGTTCACGTCCCGCAGGGCCTCCACCTGGCTGCCGCCGAAGCGGCTGGAATAGGTTTTCTGTAAGTGCTGCACTTCCAAAAGTGGCATAAAGATCCCTCCTTGTTCAGCGTGGCACCATTGTACCGGAAAGCCGGACTGCCTGCCATTCATTTGGCTTACAGTCCGGCTCCGCAGCTTACAGTTTTGTAAGGTTACTCCATCATCCGGCGGGTGCGGCCCAGCTCCAGCCGCACGGCGGTGCCCTCCCCGGGGCGGGAGGTGAGGGAGATGCCGTGCTCCAGCCGGTCCATCACCTCTTTGCAGAGGTACAGGCCGATGCCGGTGGACTTCTTGTCCGCCCGGCCGTTGTAGCCGGTGAAGCCCTGCTCGAACACCCGGGCCTGATCCTCCTCCCGGATGCCGATGCCGCTGTCAGCGATGACCAGGGCGCTGCCGTCGCCGTAAATGCGGATGGTCCCGCCGGCGGGGGTGTACTTCAGCGCGTTGGACAGCACCTGCTCCACCACGAACAGCAGCCACTTCTCGTCCGTCAGCACCTGCCGCCCGGTCTCCTGAAAGTCCAGGGTGATCTTTTTCAGAATGAACATCCGGGCGAATTTGCGCACCGCCTGCCGCACGATGCCGTCCAGCTCGTACTCCCGCAGGACGTAGTCGGTGCAGTCGCTGCCCAGCCGCAGGTAGGACAGCACCATCTCCACATACTGCCGGATCTTCAGCAGCTCCACCTCCAGCTCGTCCCGGCGGGGGCCGCCGCCCTCCTGCAGCAGCAGGTCCATGGCGGCGATGGGGGTCTTGATCTGGTGCACCCAGAGGGAGTAGTAGTCCGTCTGCTCCCTGAGCCGGCTCTCCTTCTCCGCCGCCAGCCTGGCCCGGTCCCGGCAGACCGCCTGCAGCAGCGCCTGGTAGTCCTCCTCCAGCAGGCCCTGGGCGGGCGGCAGGGGGAGGGCCTTTTCTTCCGCCCGGCGCAGGAGGTGCTCCAGCTCCAGGTGGCGCGCCCGGAACCGCCGGCAGCCCACCGCAAACAGCGCCAGCCCCAGCATCAGGCACAGGCCCCCGGCGTAGAGGGGGGCCTCCGGCGGCACATCGTAGAGGAAAAATACCGCCGTGAAGATGCACACCGCCCCCGCCAGCAGCAACAGCAGCTTGTACTGCCGCTTCAGATAGGCCAGCAGCATCCTCATCCCTCCACCAGATAGCCCGCGCCCTTCCGGGTGCGGATCAGGTCGGGCAGCCCGGCGCTGTCCAGCTTTTTCCGCAGCCGGGTCACGTTCACCGTCAGGGTGTTCTCATCCACAAAGCTGTCCGACTCCCACAGGCGGGTCATGATGGCCTCCCGGCTGACGATCTCGCCCCGGTGCTCCAGCAGCAGCTGGAGGATGCGCAGCTCGTTCCGGGTCAGCTCCACCCGCTGGTCCCGGACGGTCAGCGTGCCGTCCGAGGTGTTCAGCACCCCGCCGCCGCAGGGGATGAGGTGGGCGGTGCCCGCGAAATCATAGGCCCGCCGCAGCATGGCCCCCACCTTGGCGGAGAGCACCTGCAAATGGAAGGGCTTGGCCAGCAGATCGTCCCCGCCCATCTCCATGGCCATCACCTGATCCATGTCGTCCGCGGCGGAGGTAAGGAACAGAATGGGCACCTGGGAGAGCCTCCGAATCTCCCGGCACCAGTGGTAGCCGTTGAAGAAGGGCAGGGAGATGTCCAGCAGCACCAGCTGGGGGTCGAAGGCGGCGAACTCCGCCAGCACGCCGTCGAACCGCTCCGCGCAGGCCACCTGATAGCCCCAGCCCTCCAGATGCCGCTTCACCGCCCCGGCGATGACCCCGTCGTCCTCCACCACAAAGATCCGGTACACGCCCAGCCCTCCCCGTTCAAACCGTTTCTGACAGTGTACCACAGCCGCCGCCCCGGCGCAAGAGTGGGAACCGCGGCGCTCCCATTCGCCCTGCCGGCGATGGCGTCCGGTACGCCGGGCAGGCGGGAAAAAGGAAGGCCGCATCGGGACATGGCCTATTGTGTTTGCACGGCGGGGATGGCAGAATAGCAGCGCAGGCCGCTGATGCGGCCGTTCAAAAGCGCATTGGTTAGTGCACGCTAACTGAGGCGAAACAGGGGACCATCCCCCTGCGGCCGGGCGGCCGCATACCCCGCCCCGCCCGGGCGGGGCACATCGAAAACTGCGGCAGGAGACGAAGAAATTGACGGCAGAGGAACGCAAAAAGCTGATCCGCTGGTATGCTCTGGGTGCGGTCGGCGGGATATTGATGGCCGCCGGCGATTGGCTGCTGGGGTGCATCCACATTCAGGCCGCGGACACGGGCATGTTCAACAGGGCCTACTATTTGTCCGGGGCCTACGGACTGTGGCGGCCCGTGCTGATCGTCGGACTGGGGGCCATCGGGAGCTTTCTCTACTATTTTATGGTGAGAGCGCTGAATACGGACATTGACTCGAGGTACCGAAAGACAAAGTCCGTCCACCTTCTGTGCGGGCTGTTCACCGCTGCGGTGGCGCTGGCCATCCACCTTTGGTCGGCCACCCTGGCGTGGTTTGCCGCCTATCTGGGCCTGCGCATCGGGGCAGAGGCCGCCGTCGCGGCAGTC
>CAVJBM010000164.1:0-11316 GCA_963647775.1 Anaerovibrio sp. | reverse complement strand
TAATACATAAAAGTTACTCCTGTGAAAAAGCAGGGACGGCGTCCCTGCTTTTTGTCTCTTACAGGTGCAGCACCCGCTCCTTGATCTCCTGGGTGCGGCCCTGGTTCCAGTACTGGGTGCCGATGTAGCCGCAGGTGCGGCGGGCCACGTTCATCTTGCTCTGGTCGGTGTTGCCGCAGTTGGGGCAGCGCCAGACCAGCTTGCCGTCGTCCTCCACGATCTCGATCTCCCCGTCGTAGCCGCACACCTGGCAGTAGTCGCTCTTGGTGTTCAGCTCGGCGTACATGATGTGGTCATAGATGAACTGCATCACCGTGAGCACCGCGGGGATGTTGTCCTGCATGTTGGGCACCTCCACATAGGAGATGGCGCCGCCGGGGGACAGGGCCTGGAACTTGGCCTCCAGCAGCAGCTTGTCGAAGGCGTCGATGGGCTCGGTGACGTGGACGTGGTAGCTGTTGGTGATGTACTGCTTGTCCGTCACGCCCTTGACGATGCCGAAGCGGCTCTGCAGGCACTTGGCGAACTTGTAGGTGGTGGACTCCAGCGGCGTGCCGTAGAGGGAGTAGTCGATGTTCTCCGCGGCCTTCCACTTGGCGGTGTACTCGTTCAGCTTGCGCATGATCTCCAGGCCCAGGGCCTCGCCCTCCGGCTCGGTGAGCTTCTTGCCCGTCAGGCTGTACACGCACTCCCACAGGCCGGCGTAGCCCAGGGACAGGGTGGAGTAGCCGCCGTGGAGGTACTTGTCGATGACCTCGCCCTTGGGCAGGCGGAGGAGGGCGCCGTGCTGCCAGAGGATGGGGGCGGCGTCGGACAGGGTGCCGGACAGGCGCTCGTGCCGGCACTGGAGGGCCCGGTGGCACAGCTCCATCCGCTGGTCGAAGATCTCCCAGAAGCGGATCAGGTCGTGGTCGGCGGAGAGGCCGATGTCCACCAGGTTCACCGTGACCACGCCCTGATTGAAGCGGCCGTAATACTTGGGCTTGCCCTCCTCGTCCACATAGGGGGTGAGGAAGGAGCGGCAGCCCATACAGGTGTAGCAGTGGCCCTCGCCGTTCTTGTCCACCTTGTTCTGCAGCATGATCTTCTCGGAGATATAGTCGGGCACCATGCGCTTGGCGGTGCACTTGGCCGCCAGCTCGGTGAGATACCAGTAGGGGGTGCCCTCCTTGATGTTGTCCTCCTCCAGCACGTAGATCAGCTTGGGGAAGGCGGGGGTGATCCACACGCCCTTCTCGTTCTTCACGCCGCGGTAGCGCTGGCGCAGGGTCTCCTCGATGATGAGGGCCAGGTCCTGCTTCTCCTGCTGGTTCTTGGCCTCGTTCAGGTACATAAAGACCGTGATGAAGGGGGCCTGTCCGTTGGTGGTCATCAGGGTGACCACCTGGTACTGGATGGTCTGGATGCCGCGCTTGATCTCCTCATACAGGCGCATCTCCGTGACCCGGTCCAGCTTTTCGGGGGAGATGTCCTCGCCGATCTCGGCCATCTCGGCGGCCACCTCGGCGCGGATCTTCTTGCGGCTGATGTCCACAAAGGGGGCCAGGTGGGTCAGGGAGATGGACTGCCCGCCGTACTGGCAGGAGGCCACCTGGGCGATGATCTGGGTGGCGATGTTGCAGGCGGTGGAGAAGCTGTGGGGCTTTTCGATGAGGGTGCCGCTGATGACGGTGCCGTTCTGGAGCATGTCCTCCAGGTTCACCAGGTCGCAGTTGTGCATGTGCTGGGCGAAGTAGTCCGCGTCGTGGAAGTGGATGATGCCCTGCTCGTGGGCCTCTACAATGTCCCGGGGCAGGAGGATGCGCTTGGTGATGTCCTTGGACACCTCACCGGCCATGTAGTCCCGCTGGACGGAGTTCACCGTGGGGTTCTTGTTGGAGTTCTCCTGCTTGACCTCCTCGTTGTTGCACTCGATGAGGGAGAGGATCTGCTCGTCCGTGGTGTTGGACTTGCGCACCAGGGCCCGGGTGTAGCGGTAGGTGATATAGTTGCGGGCCACGTCAAAGGCCCGCTGGTTCATGATCTGGTCCTCCACCATGTCCTGGATCTCCTCCACGCTGAGGGCCCGGTTCATGTTGCTGGCGGCGCTCTCCACGTCCTCGGCGATGCGCTTGATCTGGATGGGGGTCATGCGGGCGCTGGGCACCACGCTGTCGTTGGCCTTGGTCACGGCAATGACGATCTTCTCCGGGTCGAAGGTGACCTCGGCTCCGCTGCGCTTGATGATCTTCATAGTCAGTTCCTCCTGTGCATAGTCTCTCTTTTCGGTAAGAAGGTGGGAAGGGAGTTCCCCCACATATTGTGTTGACTGCTCTCAAACTATAACAATATCTCGTGCTGTTGTCAATACCCCGAGCACAATATCTTGATTGTTTTTTCTTTCACAGGGTGATTTATGGCCCTGGAGCACAATATTTGTGGTTGCGGGAGCCAGAGCCCAAGACGGCGGAATTTCCTGTTGACAAGGGGGCCGGGAGCGGCTATAATGTGCCTGCAACTGAACAGTGCCTTATCAAGAGTGGTTGAGGGATCGGCCCGATGACACCACGGCAACCTGCCCCGGGGGCAAGGTGCCAATTCCGGCGGAAACGCAAGATGAGGGTGAAAAAAACCATCAGACCGCGCCGTTTCCGGCGCGGTCCTTTTCATTCTCGGGCAAGACAGTTTGCGGAAAGGATGAAAACCATGTCAAAAAAACTCTTTACCTCTGAATCCGTGACCGAGGGCCACCCCGACAAGATCTGCGACCAGATCTCCGACGCCATCCTGGACGCCATCCTGGAGCAGGACCCCATGGCCCGCGTGGCCTGCGAGACCACGGTCTCCACCGGCCTGGTCCACGTGATGGGGGAGATCACCACCTCCTGCTACGTGGACATCCCCAAGATCGCCCGGGGGGTCATCCGGGACATCGGGTACGACCGGGCCAAGTACGGCTTTGACTGCGACACCTGCGCCGTCATCACCAACATCGACGAGCAGTCCGCCGACATCGCCCTGGGGGTGGACCGCTCCCTGGAGAGCAAGGAGGCCCAGAGCCAGGAGCTGGACAACGGCGCCGGCGACCAGGGCATGATGTTCGGCTACGCCTGCCGGGAGACGGAGGAGCTGATGCCCCTGCCCATCGCCCTGGCCCATAAGATGGCCCGGCGGCTGGCCGAGGTGCGCAAGGCCGGCCTGGTGGACTATCTGCGGCCCGACGGCAAGACCCAGGTCACCGTGGAGTACGATGAGAACGACCGCCCCCTGCGGGTGGACACGGTGGTGCTCTCCACCCAGCACAGCCCCGAGGCGGAGCTGGAGCAGATCCGCAAGGACATGATCGAGCTGGTCATCCGCCCCTCCATCCCCGCCGGCCTGCTGGACGAGCACACCACCATCTACGTCAACCCCACCGGCCGCTTCGTCATCGGCGGGCCCCAGGGGGACAGCGGCCTCACCGGCCGGAAGATCATCGTGGACACCTACGGCGGCAGCGCCCCCCACGGCGGCGGCGCCTTCTCCGGCAAGGACCCCACCAAGGTGGACCGCTCCGCCGCCTACGCCGCCCGCTGGGTGGCCAAGAACGTGGTGGCCGCCGGCCTGGCGGACCGCTGCCAGGTGCAGCTGGCCTATGCCATCGGCGTGGCCCGGCCCGTGTCCGTCCGGGTGGACACCTTCGGCACCGGCTCCGTGGACGACGGCGCGCTGGAGACCGCCGTCGAGCAGGTCTTTGACCTGCGGCCCGCCGCCATCATCCGCCGGCTGGGCCTGCGCCGCCCCATCTACCGGCAGACCGCCGCCTACGGCCACTTCGGCCGCACCGATCTGGACCTGCCCTGGGAGCGCACCGACATGACCGACGCCCTGCGTCAGGCCCTGTAACGCCCTCTCTCTGCCCGCCCGGGCCCGCATAGCCGCCGCCCCGGGCGGGCAGAATCTATGTCAGGAAAACTTTTTTCAAAAAATTTTTTGCGATCATGCAACCGGCCCGCCCGAAATGTTGTCTATAGGGGTGAGGCCGGCTTCAGCAGGAAAGGAGCGGCCATGGACGACCAGGCTATCGTGGACCTCTACTGGGCGCGCAGCGAGCAGGCCATCGGCGAGACCGCCGCGAAATACGGCCCCTACTGCATGAAAATATCCATGAACATCCTCCGGGACCCCCAGGAGAGCGAGGAGAATGTGAATGATACATATTTTCAGGCGTGGAACGCCATGCCGCCCCACCGCCCGGCGGGACTGACGGCCTTTCTGGGCCGGATCGCCCGGAATCTCGCCCTCAACCGGTACAAGGCCGGCCGCGCCGCCAAGCGGGGCGCGGGGGAGGCGGAGTTCTCCCTGGACGAGCTGGACGAGTGCGTGCCCGACGCCATGGCGGTGGAGGACGCCGTCCACGGCCGGGCCCTGTCCGACGCCATCAGCGCCTTCCTCTGGAAGCAGAGCCCGGAGGCCCGGCGGATGTTCGTCCGGCGGTACTTCCACTGCGAGCCGGTGGGAGAGCTGGCCCGGACCTTCGGCGTCAGCGAGAGCAAGGTGAAGTCCACGCTGTTCCGCACCCGGAGCAAGCTGCGCCTCTACCTGGAAAGCGAGGGTTATATCCATGAAAAATGAAACGATGGCCCGCGCGATCACGGAGCTGGACGACGGCCTGATCGAGGACGCCATGCAGGCGGCCCCCCGGCAGATCGGCCCCTGGCGGCGCTGGTGCGCCGCGGCGGCCTGCCTGGTGCTGGTGATGGCCGCCGGACTGGCCCTCCCCGCCGTCAGCCGGCCCGCCGTATCCCTGCACGGCACGGCCCTCACCGCCGAGCCCGCCCCGGTGGACGAGACCGCTCCCCTGCGCATCGCCGACCCGGAGGAGGCCGAGCCCGTGGAGGTGGAGTTGGAGCTCACCCTCCGGCGGGAGACCGCCCTGGCGGCGTCCGAGGGGACGCTGACCCTCCGGCAGGAGGGTCAGGAGCCCGTCACCGCCCCGGAATGGCGGGGCAGTGGGAAGGTCACGGTGCTGTGGAGCATCGGGGACGCCCGCACAGACCGGCAGTACACCCTGTCCGCCGGCTCCGTCACCCTGGTCCTGGAGTACAGCGAGAGTCTCCGGGGCTGGACCATCCGCAAAGACAAGTGACCGCAAACCAAATGAATCGAATGAAACGAGGTAAACTGACATGAAAAAGATCATCTCCGCCCTGCTGGCCCTGACCATGGTGTTCGCCCTGGCCGCCTGCGGCTCCAAGGAGCCCGCCCCCTCCCCCTCCGAGAGCCAGGCCCCCGCCATTCCCGACGCCCTGACCATCCTCACCACCGTGTGGGGCACCTACACCGACGACGAGAAGTTCCCCGCCGCCGGCGGCGACTATGACCACCCCGTGGACAGCGCTCCCGGCGCCTTCGACCTCTCCAACCCCGACAACGTCAGCTACCTGCTGTCCGTGCCCGAGGATCAGGTCAGCAAGCTCGACGGCGCGGCCTCCCTGATGCACATGATGAACGGCAACACCTTCACCTGCGGCGCGTTCCACCTGGCCAATGCCGACGACGTTTCCGCCTTTGCCGCCGCCATGCGGGACGGCCTGCAGGCCAAGCAGTGGATGTGCGGCTTCCCCGACAAGCTGGTGGTGGCCGACCTGGGCGGCGGCTATGTGGTGGCCCTGTACGGCAATGAGGACCTGGTGAACACCTTCCGCGACAAGCTGCAGGCCAGCTTTGAGAGCACCACCCTCACCTACGACGAGGCCATCAACTTCTAAGGCCGCCTGACCGCAACGACTTATGCTGTTTTCAAGCATCCCGTTCCTCTACTATTTCCTCCCCTGCGTTCTGCTGGTGTACTTTCTGGTGCCCCGGCGGCTGAAAAACGCCGTGCTGCTCCTGTCCAGTCTGTTCTTCTACGCCTGGGGGGAGCCCCGCTTCGTGGTGTTCATGCTGATCGCCATCGTGCAGGGCTATGGGTTCGGGCTGCTGGTGGAAAAATTCCGGAACGGACGGGGGGCCAGGCTCTGCCTGGCCCTCTCCGCTGTCATCAGCCTGGGGCTGCTGGCCTACTGCAAGTACGCCGACTTTTTCATCAGCAGCTTCAATGCCCTCACCGGCCTGTCCATCCCCCTGCTGAAGGTCAGCCTGCCCATCGGCATCAGCTTCTACACCTTCCAGATCCTCAGCTACGTCATTGACGTCTACCGGGGGGATGTGCCCGCCCAGCGGAACTTCATCGATCTGGCGGCCTACGTGGCCATGTTCCCCCAGCTGATCGCCGGGCCCATCGTCCGCTATTCCGACATCGCCGCCCAGCTGAAGGAGCGCACCCACAGCATGGAGAACGCCGCCCTGGGGGCCCGCCGGTTTATCCTCGGCCTGGCCAAGAAGGTGCTGCTGGCCAACGTGCTCTACGGCCTCATCACCACCTACAAGTCCAGCGGGGAAAAGACCGTGCTGTTCACCTGGCTGTATGCCATCGCCTACGTGCTGCACCTCTATTTCGACTTCTCCGGCTACTCCGACATGGCCATCGGCCTGGGCCGCATCTTCGGCTTCCGCTTTGAGGAGAACTTCAACTATCCCTATATCTCCTCCAGCGTCACCGAATTCTGGCGGCGCTGGCACATGACCCTGGGCACCTGGTTCCGGGACTATGTGTATATCCCCCTGGGCGGCAACCGGAAGGGGAAGGCCCGGTGGCTGCTGAACATCTTTATCGTCTGGCTGCTCACGGGGTTGTGGCACGGCGCGGCGTGGACCTTCGTGCTGTGGGGGCTGTTCTTCGCGGTGTTCCTCACAGCGGAGAAGCTGCTGTACGGCAGGGCCCTGGCCAGGACCCACGTGGTGAAGCACCTGTACGTGCTGCTGCTGGTGGTGGTCAGCTTCGTGCTGTTCGACTCCGCCTCTGTCAGCGAGGCCGCGGGGGCCATCGGCGCGCTGTTCGGCGCGGGCGGACTGGCGGGCGCCAACGCCCTCAGCGTGTACTACCTGCGCAGCTACGCCGTGGTGTTCCTCATCGGCATCGTCGGGGCCACTCCCCTGCCCGCCTGGGCGGCGGGGAAGCTGGCCGCCTCCAAGGGCGGCGGCAGGGTGATGGCCGCGGCGGAGCCGCTGGTGCTGCTGGCGCTGCTGGCCCTGTGCACGGCCTTTCTGGTGGACGGGTCCTTCAACCCGTTCCTCTATTTCCGTTTCTAAGGAGGGACCTCCATGAAAAAAGCAAAAAATATCGTCACGGTGGTCCTTCTGGCCGCCTTCGTGCTGGGGCTCAGCGTGTGGGCCGTGGCCAAGCCGGCGGACAGCCTCTCCACCAGCGAGCGGCGGCCGCTGAGCCAGTTCCCCTCCCTCAGCGTGGACACCGTGCTCAACGGCAAGTTCATGTCCGGCTTTGAGGACTACTCCCTGGACCAGTTCCCCCTGCGGGACCGCTGGCGCACCCTGAAGGCCCTGGCGGCCTACGACCTGTTCCGGCAGAAGGACAACAACGGTGTCTACCTCTCCGGCGGGTATGCCGCCCGGCTGGACTATCCCCTGAACGACAGCTCCATCGACTACGCCGCCGGGCGGTTCCGGTACGTCTACGACAGGTATCTGGCGGACACCGGCTCCGAGGTCTATCTGTCGGTGGTGCCGGACAAGAACTACTTCCTGGCGTCCCAGGGCGGCTGGCCCGCCATCAACAGCCAGGAGCTGGTGGACAAGCTGCTGGCCCAGGTGGACTTCGCAACCTATCTGGACATCTTCCCCCTGCTGACCGTGGAGGACTACTACAAGACCGACTCCCACTGGCGGCAGGAGAGGCTCGTGCCGGTGGCCCAGTATCTGGCCCAGGCCATGGGGACCTCCATCTCCGGCCAGTTCACAGTGAACGCCCTGGACGCCCCCTACTACGGCGTGTACTACGGCTACGCCGCCCTGCCGCTGCCTGCCGAGACCATCTATTACCTCACCAACGACGTGCTGGACGGCTGCACCGTCCGCAACTACGAGGACGGCACCGAGGGCGGCATTTACGATCTGGACAAGGGCCATGGCAAGGACCCCTACGAGCTGTTCCTGTCCGGCTCCGTGTCCCTGCTGACCATCGAAAACCCCAACGCCGCCACGGACAAGGAGCTCATCGTTTTCCGGGACTCCTACGGCAGCAGCCTCTCGCCCCTGCTGGCGGAGGGCTACGCCAGAGTCACGCTGGTGGACATCCGCTACCTTCCCGCCGCACGGCTGGGGGACTTCGTGGATTTCCACGGGCAGGACGTGCTGTTCCTGTACAGCACTGCCGTGCTCAATAACAGCGACACCCTCAAGTAATAGAAGAGCCACCCACGATCATGTGGGTGGCTCTTTTTTATATGCCCAGCGCCCGGCCCAGCGCGGACAGGAGCAGGCACAGGCTCAGCCCAAGCGCCGTGGGCAGGGCGGCGGCCAGCAGGGTCCATTTGGCGCTGCCCGTCTCCTTATAGATGGTGATGCAGGTGGTGGAGCAGGGGAAGTGGAACAGGGAGAAGGTCATGGTGCAGGCCGCCGTGACCCACGTCCAGCCCTGGGAGCGCAGCAGGTCTCCGAGGGCGGACAGCTGCCCCAGCTCCACCAGTGAGCCCCGGGCCAGATAGCCCATGAGCATCACCGGCAGGACGATCTCGTTGGCGGGCCAGCCCAGCAGGAAGGCCATGAGGATCACCCCGTCCAGCCCGAACAGCCGGGCGAAGGGGTCCAGAAATGCCGTGCAGCGGGCCAGCAGCGTGACCTCCCCCGCGGTGACGTTGGCCAGCAGCCAGATCACCGCCCCCGCCGGGGCGGCCACCGCCGCCGCCCGGCCCAGGACGAAGAGGGTGCGGTCCAGCACGGAGCGGACGATCACCTGCCCCACCCGGGGCCGGCGGAAGGGGGGCAGTTCCAGCGTGAAGGAGGAGGGCATCCCCCGCAGCACCGTGGCGGACAGCAGGCGGGAGCACAGCAGCGTAGCCGCCGCCCCGGCCACCAGCACCAGCAGGAGCAGCCCCGTCCCCGCCAGGGAGGCCCCCAGCCCCTGCCGCCCACCCACGAAGAACAGGGTGATAAGGGCGATGAGGGTGGGAAATTTCCCGTTGCAGGGCACCAGGGACGCCGTGAGGGCGGCGATGAGCCGCTCCCGGGGGGAGTCGATGATGCGGCAGCCGGTGACGCCGCAGGCGTTGCAGCCCAGGCTCATGCACATGGTCAGGGCAATTTAGGATGCCGTTTCCAGTTCTGTAATTGTTCCGATGAACTTATAGTAGACGTGAACTTTCTGCTGCTTGACTCTATGCCCCTGCTCATCTTTTACATATATGCCTTGCTCGATGCTGATGTGATCGATAAACCGCTGAAGCAGCGGCTTCGTCAAGTGCTCCAGATGTTCGATTCCGTCAAACAAATCAAAAAAACGCTTGAAGCGGTCACTCTGCGGGGCCTGCTCCTGAACCTGCTTATCCAGAAGTCTGATTTTTTCTTTGATCTCCTGCAATTCCACATCGTATGGGCCAAACAGGTTTTCGAACATCGTATCGCTGATATGCCCACGGAGCCGATCTTCATACAGCTTTCGGCTGGCGCTTATGATCTCCTGTTCCCGCAGCTTGAGCCGTTCCAGTGTTTCCTCCTGTAAGGTGAGCACAGGGAGGTTCGATTCCTCCTGTTTTAGGCTCTGAATGATCGTTTCCTTGTCTTGCTCCGAGATCTTCAGTAAATTCCGCAGGTCTGACAGAACGGAGTCGTAGAGCAGTTCATAGCTGACAAAGTGATTGCTGCACACATCCTTGCCGCCTGTCTTGTAACTCATGCAGACCAGATCGTGCCCATCTTTTCGCCTGCACTGGGCCGTGGACATTCTGCGGTGGCAGTCCGCACAGAATACAATACCGGAGAATACATTGGTGAAGCCTTTGGTGGGCTTGCAGCGGCGGGCTACGGACCGGGTACGGACCAAGTCAAACAAGGCCTCGCTGATGATGGGCTCATGGGTGCCCTTGACTGTGATCCACTCTTCTCTGGAGCGCCGAATAGCCAAGGCACTCTTGAAGTTGACCTTGCGGGTCTTGCTCTGGGAGAGTTCACCCAGATAGACTCTGTCGCACAGTATTTTGCAGATCATATCCGAAGTCCATTGGCCCTGCCTTTCGGCATCGAGAGAACGGGGCGTGTTGGAGTTGCTGGTGCGATATTGAGCCCGAGTCATCACATGCTCACGGTTCAAGCCCTGTGCGATCTCCTTTGGGGACATCCCACCAGCTGCCTGCTCAAAGATCCGTTTGATTATGATAGAACTGACCGGGTCTACGATCAAATGATTTTTGTCTGCCGGATCTTTTTGATACCCATATGGGGCAAACGGGCTGATAAACTGCCCCTGCTCCATCTTTACGTACAGAGCGCTCCTGATTTTCTTAGAGATATCTCTTGCGTATAACTCGTTCACCGTGGTCAGCAGGGGCATGATGGTGGATATCCCCTCCGTGGGGGCCCGAGTATCGATCTCTTCCGTCACGCTGATATAGCGCACTTGATGGCGTGGAAACCATTCGTCCAGATAGGTGATGGTCTTTGCGCTGTCTCGCCCAAGGCGGCTCAGATCTTTGGTCATTACGCAGTTGATCTTGCCCTGCTGAATATCCTCTATCATCCGCTGGAATCCGGGGCGGTCAAAATTTGTCCCGGTATAACCATCGTCTACGTACTCATCAATGATGAGCAGCCCGTGCTGCATTGCGTAATCGGTCAAAATCTTGCGCTGGTTGATAATGCTCCCGCTGTCGCCGGTATTGCCATCCTCCTGCGACAGGCGGAGATAGAGGGCTGTTTTCCATAATTTCTGCTGCTGTTCCATTAGTCCGCAACACTTCCTTCCATTTGAACAGCGGCAGTGCTATCAGCGTAATGATACCTCATCAGGTCAGAAATGTACAGAATAATTACCTCTTTTAGTTCAGAAGATGCGTCGAAATGTCTTTCAATCACAATAGACTGGTTTCCCCTTGTGAAAATACCAGAATCCGTCAATCAATATTTACTCCTTTCCTTTTTTCACATATCTATGATTTGACGGCTTTTCTATGCTTGGGCATAAAAATAAAAGCCTAAACAGAGATCAACAAACAGCACAACAACAAAGGATAGCTGAGCTACCCCTTCTCCGTTGGCGATTCTGTTGTTTCTCTGCGTTATAGGCTTTACTGTTTATAGTATAGCACAAGTGTCAACAAAACGCAAGTCAAAATATCGCACTTATACATGATATAACTTCTTGTTATTCTTATTTTTTATCGTTTTTTGAAATGTTTACGGAATATTCATATCTAATATTTCGAGTCTGCGGCATACCTGCTGCAGGCTCTTCAACTTCAGGAC
>CAVJBM010000163.1:0-6578 GCA_963647775.1 Anaerovibrio sp. | reverse complement strand
ATTCTGTTCCGATTCAACGTGTAAAGCAGAACAGCCGCGGCAGAGCATCTGCCGCGGCTGCTTTCGGATTGCTGCAATTTGCTGATCAAATGAGGTGCAGTGGGTTTGAAATACTTTCTCAATGAAAAACAGCGGAAAAATTCGCACAGCAGCTGCTATCTGGAGTTTCAAGAGGGAAGATACCACGATAAGTGCTGGCTCGACACATCCATCAGTATCAGCGATGAGTTGTGGGATGAATACCATGTTTCGGATTTGATTCTTGAAGTGGTTCCGGAGTTCGATTTTTATGGGATGACCGTCATTACTAAGAAGCAATGGGACAGCATAGCGGCCAAAAGCCAAACAGACCAGTGCCCATGCAAAGAGATCATCGCAGAAGCAGTCCCCTGGGTGAAAAAATGCTTTGAAGCGAACGATGTATTTACGATTGTAGGGCTATAAAAATGTGGATCGGTCTCTGATTGGCAAAACAAAACTCCTGCCCATGCGCATGGGCAGGAGTTTCATTTTATCAGCGTGTTACTTCATCCCGGTGGAGCCGAAGCCGCCGCTCCCGCGGACAGTGTCGTCCAGCTCGTCAGTCACCCGGAACTCCGCCGTCAGATAGGGGGCGATGACCAGCTGGGCGATGCGGTCGCCGCACTGGACGGTGCGCACCTCGCCGCTGTGGTTATGGAGGGCCACCATCAGCTCCCCCCGGTAGTCCGCGTCGATGACGCCCACCTTGTTGGCCGGGGCCAGGCCCTGCCTGGTGGCCAGGCCGGAGCGGGCGTATACCAGCCCCGCGCAGCCCCTGGGGATGGCCAGGGCCAGTCCGGTGCGGATCACCGCCGTCTCACCCGGGGCGATGTCCACCGGGGCGTCGGTGAGGGCGTAGAGGTCGGCCCCGGCGGCGTCGGCAGAGCCATAGGCCGGCGCCTTGGCCCGGGGGTCCAGCAGCTTGATGGATACGGGTTCGGTCATGGAAGTCCCTCCTTGCATACAATGTGTCGATTTTACCATCCCGGGCCCCCAAAGTAAATAGAACAAGCGTTTGACTTTTGGCGGGACAGGGTGTATACTGGAGAAAACGGAAGGGGGAGCGGCCCATGGACCGGGTGATCTTTCACTGCGACTGCAACAGCTTTTACGCCTCGGTGGAGCTGCTCTCCCGCCCGGAGCTGCGGGAGCGGCCGGTGGCGGTGTGCGGCGACCCCGCCAGCCGCCACGGCATCATCCTGGCCAAGAACGAGGCGGCCAAGGCCTTCGGCGTCAAGACGGCGGAGACCATCTGGCAGGCCCGGCAGAAGTGCCCGGGGCTGGTGCTGCTGCCCTCCCACCACCGGCTGTACGAGGAATACTCCAAAAAGGTGAACGCCATTTACGAGCGGTTCACCGACCTCATCGAGCCCTTCGGCATCGACGAGAGCTGGCTGGACGTCACGGGCACCCTCCACCTCTTCGGCGGGGACCCCCGTGCCCTGGCCGACCGCATCCGGGCCGAGGTGAAGAGAGAGCTGGGACTGACGGTGTCGGTGGGGGTGTCCTTCAACAAGGTGTTCGCCAAGCTGGGCAGCGACTACAAAAAGCCGGACGCCACCACGGTCATCACCGTGGAGGACATCCCGGCCATCGTCTGGCCCCTGCCGGTGACCGACCTTCTGTTCGTGGGCCGGGCGGCGGCGGGGGTGCTGCGGCAGTACGGCGTGGAGACCATCGGCCAGCTGGCCGCCTTTGACCGGGACGCCCTCATCACGCTGCTGGGCAAGCAGGGCGGGCAGCTGTGGGCCTATGCCAACGGCCTGGAGAACAGCCCCGTGGCCCCGGCGGGGCAGTATACGCCCCCCAAGTCCGTGGGCAACGGCTTCACCTTCCCCCGGAACCTCACCACCCGGGACGAGGTCCACCGGGGCCTGGCCGTCCTGTGCGACGAGGTGGCCGCCCGCCTGCGGAAGGACGGGCTGAAGGCGGCTACCCTTCAGGTGACCATCCGGGATCCGGCCTTCCATGACCTGTGCCGCCAGCGGCCCCTGAAGGTCCCCACCTATCTGGCCAGGGAACTCACCGCCGCGGCGGCGGACATCGTGGCCAAAAGCTGGGGCGGCGGGCCCATCCGGGCCCTGACGGTGACGGCCCAGAGCCTGATCCCGGAGGACGAGGCGGCGGACCAGCTGGGCCTGTTCGACGCCCAGACCCCCGCCCGGCGGGACCGGCAGGAAAAGCTGGAGCACACCGTGGACGCCATCCGGGCCCGGTACGGGCAGGGCGCCCTGCGCACCGGGGCGGCGGCCCCGCCGCTGGAGCCGGAGGAGGACGGCCCCGTGCCCTTCTGAGCGCTCATATTGTCCCCCTTGCGGGCATATACATCTCCCAGGACGTAACGAGCAGGGAGTTGTTGCCATGTGAAAGGGAACATTGAGGAGCGGGCGGTGGCGCTGGCCCAGTACATCGTGGAGCACCAGGCCACGGTCCGGGCTGCCGCGGGGAAATTCGGCATCAGCAAAAGCACGGTACACAAGGACTTGTCCGAGCGGCTGCCGTGGCTGGACCAGAACCTCTACCGCCAGGCCAAGGCCGTTCTGGAGGAGAATAAGGCGGAGCGGCATATCCGGGGCGGCATCGCCACCAGGAAAAAGTACAAAGGGGAATGAGAAAGCCCGTGGCAGGACGCTGTCCTGCCACGGGCTTTTGTGCGGTTCGGCGGCTGCGGCGGGTACATGCCGGAGAGCATCCGTCCGCAGGACCGTGCGCAGGCCGCTTCCCCCGGCGGCCTACTGGCTGGCCACCGTGATGTCGTTGATCCACTTGCCGCTGCGGAAGCGGAAAAAGCCCAGGGTGGATTTGATGACGTTCTCGCTCATGATGGCCAGATAGACCCAGAGAATGTCGGCCTTGACCACCAGGCCCAGGATGGCCACCAGGGGGATGGCCGCCGCCCAGAGGGGGATGAGGTCGATGACCGTGGCCACCCGCACGTCCCCGCCGCCCCGGAGGACGCCCACGATGTTGGTGGTGTCAAAGGACCGCAGGGGCATGAAGCAGAACTGGATGGTGAGCATCAGGGTACAGATGCGCCCCGCCCCGGCGGACAGCTTGAACAGCGGGTAGAGCATCGGAATGAACACCCAATGGAGGATGCCCATGAACAGGGCCCCCGCCGCCGCGCCGAAGAGCACCGCCAGCAGGTCCAGCAGCGCCCCCAGGCGGTAGACCCGATCCATGTGGCCGGAGCCGATCTCCTGCCCAACCAGGATGGCGGTGGTGCCGGCGATGGCGAACACGCCCACGGTGCACAGGTTGGTGATGTTGCCCGCGATGGCGTAGGCGGCCAGGATCTCCTGGGAGCCCTGCATGTGCCCCATGATGGTGGGGAACAGGGAGGTGCCCAGGCCCCAGAAGGTCTCGTTGCACACCACGGGGGTGGCGAAGCGGATGAAGCGCAGGGTCATGTCCTTCCCGGGCTTCAGCAGCAGGGCGGGCCTGATGCGGAACCTTTTGTCCCGCACGGCCCAGATCACCATCACCGTGAAGGACAGCACCCGGGCCAGCAGGGTGGCCAGGGCCGCCCCCGCCACGCCCATCTGTGGCGCGCCCAGATTGCCGAAGATGAACACCCAGTTGAGGAAGGTGTTGGCCGCCATGGACACGCACAGGATGTACAGCCCCCGGCGGGGGTTGCCCATGGACCGGTGGGCCCCCACGTAGACCTGTACGAAGCTGTCGAAAAAGTAGCTCCAGCCCACGATGCGGGCGTAGTCGGCGGCTACGTCGATGACGGCGGGGTCGTTGCCGAAGAGGGACATGAACTGGTGGGGCAGCAGGCCCATGATGAGGGCGAAGATCAGGGTGACGGTACCCGCCACGTACACGCCGATGCCCAGCACCCGGTTGATGGCGTCCTGATCTCCCTTGCCGGCGTACTGGCTGGTGAGGACGGAGGAGCCGCTCTGGATGCCGAAGCACATCAGCTGGATGACGAACACCGGGATATTGGCCAGCGTCACCCCGGCCAGGGGCCCCTCACCCAGCACGCCCACCATGAAGGTGTCCACCAGGCCCAGGGAGTTGGTGATGAGATTCTGAAACAGAATGGGGAGGGCCAGGGCGACGAGCTTTTTGTAGAACCCGGGCTCCCGTTTGAACAGGCCGTGCATAAGATCTGTACTCCTTGTCAGAATTAAGAGAGGGTGGTGAACAGGGTGCGGCTGGCCTCCGCCAGGGCGGCCGCCAGCCGGTCGGCCTCCTCCCGGGTGGAGTCGGGGGAGAAGGACAGCCGCAGGGCCCCGTCCAGCCAGGGCTTGGGCAGCCCCAGGGCGGCGAACACGTGGCTGGGCCTGCCCTTGTGGCAGGCGGAGCCGGAGGAGATGCAGACCCCCTGATCCCCCAGCACCCGGACGATGACCTCGCTCTTGTACCCCGGCAGGGTGACGGCGCAGATGTGGGGCACGTCCCCGGCGGAGATGACCCGCAGGGCGGGGATGGCGGCCTGAAGGCGCTCCAGCGTGTAGCGCTTGATGGCGGCGGTGCGCTCCAGCCGGGTGCTGTCAGAGGACAGGGCGGCGCAGGCGGCGGCGAAGCCGGCGATCTGGGCCGTGGCCTCGGTGCCGGAGCGGAGGCCCTCCTCCTGCCCGCCGCCGGTGAGCAGGGGCTTCAGCTTCACGCCCTGTTTGACATAGAGGGCGCCTATCCCCTTGGGGGCGCCCACCTTGTGGCCGCTGACGGCGATGAGGTCCGCCCCCAGGCCCGCCAGCCTGCCCGGGACCTTGAGAAAGCCCTGCACCGCATCGCAGTGGAACAGGATGCTCCTGTCATAGGCCTTCACGGCCCTGACGCATTCCGCCACCGGCAGGAGGGAGCCCACCTCGTTGTTCACCAGCATCATGGATACCAGCACGGTGTCCGGCCGGAGGGCGGCCCGGAGGTCCTCCGGGTCGATGTGCCCGGCCCGGTCGGGCTTCAGATAGGTGACGTCGTACCCCTGGGCGGCCAGGTCCTTACAGGTCTCCAGCACGGCGGCGTGCTCGATGGCGGTGGTGATGATGTGCTTGCCCTTCCGGCGGCCCAGCTCGGCCCCCCGGCGGATGGCCCAGTTGTCCCCCTCGGTGCCGCAGGAGGTGAAAAACACCTGGCCGGGGGCGCAGCCCAGGGCGGCGGCCACCTGGGCCCGGTGCTCCTGCACCCGCCGGGCGGCCTCCCGCCCCAGAGGATAGCGGGAGGAGGGATTGCCGAAGCGGCACAGCTCCTCCGCTACGGCGGCGGCGGCCTCCGGCCGGACGGGGCCGGTGGCGGCGTAGTCGAAATAGGTGAGTTCCATGGCCGGACCTCCTTCAAAGTCAGTTCCTCTATCTTAATCGCCGGCCGGCGGAAAGTCAACCATAATATAAAGAAATGGGGATTGACAAGGAGCCCCGCCGATGCTACACTATTTGCGAAAATCGCGATGACGGAGACGAGACCGCACGGCGGCGCACAGAGAGGGACGCATTTGGTGGAAGCGCCCTGCGCAGGCGGCGGCCGGTACCACTCCCGAGCGGTCTGCGACGAGCAGACCGGGTCCGCCCGATACAGCGGTCACGAGCGACGGCCATGGGCCGTAAGCAGGGTGGAACCGTGGGTAGAAGCGTTTGAGCCGCCGAACAGGCGAAACGTGACATCAACTCACCCCTGATCCAGAATCGGGGGTGTTTTTTTGCGCCCTCATATCAAGGAGGAACTACAAATGTCCGAAGAAAATCTGTACACGTTTGAAAACGAGGAGTACCGCCAGACCTACTGGCACACCTGCTCCCACGTGATGGCCCAGGCCGTGAAGCGCCTGTGGCCCGAGGTGAAGCTGGCCATCGGCCCCTCCATCAAGGAGGGCTGGTACTACGACATGGATGCCCCCTTCGCCTTCACGCCCGAGCACATGGAGCAGATCGAGGCCGAGATGCGCAAGATCTGCAAGGAGAAGCTGAAGCTGGAGCGCTTTGAGCTGCCCCGGGCGGAGGCCATCAGGTTCATGGAGGAGAAGGGTGAGCCCTATAAGGTGGAGCTCATCCAGGACCTGCCGGAGGACGCCCACATCTCCTTCTACAAGCAGGGCGAGTTCACCGATCTGTGCGCCGGCCCCCATCTGGACTCCACCGGCCGCATCAAGGGCAACGCCATCAAGCTGCTGGCCTGCAACGCCGCCTACTGGCGGGGCGACTCCAACCGGGAGACCCTCCAGCGCATCTACGGCATCGCCTTCCCCAAGAAGGAGGAGCTGGACGCCTATCTGGAGCGCATCGAGGAGGCCAAGCGCCGGGATCACCGGAAGCTGGGCAAGGAGCTGGGCCTGTTCATGCTGCGGGACGAGGGCCCCGGCTTCCCCTTCTTCCTGCCCAAGGGAATGGTGCTGAAGAACACCCTCATCGACTACTGGCGTCAGGTCCACAAGAAGTACGGCTATGTGGAGATCTCCACCCCCATGATCCTCAACCGCGCCCTGTGGGAGCGCAGCGGCCACTGGGACCACTATAAGGAGAATATGTACACCACCGTCATCGACGGGGAGGACTACGCCATCAAGCCCATGAACTGCCCCGGCGGTATGCTGGTCTACGCCAGCGAGC
>CAVJBM010000162.1:0-2094 GCA_963647775.1 Anaerovibrio sp. | reverse complement strand
GGCGGGCAGGAGAACAGATCCAGCGGCCGGGCGGGGCCCGCCGTCCGCTCCGGCCACGTCAGGGCGTACTGGATGGGCAGGCGCATGTCGGCGGAGCCCAGCTGGGCCAGCACGGCCCCGTCCACGAACTCCACCAGGGAGTGGACGATGCTCTCCCGGTGGACGGCGATGTCGATGCGCTCCGGGGGCAGGCGGTAGAGCCGCATGGCCTCGATAAACTCCAGGCCCTTGTTCATCAGGGTGGCGGAGTCGATGGTGATCTTGGCCCCCATGGACCAGTTGGGGTGCTTCAGCGCCCGCTCCTTGGTGACAAGGGAAAGCGCTTCACGGCTCATGCCCCAGAAGGGCCCGCCGGATGCGGTGATGATGAGCCGCCTGACCTCGCCCCGGCCCCGGCTGCCCTGCAGACACTGAAAAATGGCCGAGTGCTCCGAGTCCACGGGGACGATGTCCACCCCGCGCTGCTCCGCCCGGTCCATGACCAGCTCCCCGGCGCACACCAGGGTCTCCTTGTTGGCCAGGGCGATGCGCTTGCCCGCGTCGATGGCGGCCAGGGTGGGCCGCAGGCCGGCAATGCCCACCACGGCGGTGGCCACCGTGTCCGCCTGGGGCAGGGTGGCCGCCTCCGTCAGGGCGTCCGTCCCGCCGGAGACCTGGATCCCGGTGTCCGCCAGGCGGACCCTCAGGTCGGCGGCGGCCTTCTCATCGGCGGCGGCCACCAGCAGGGGCTTGAACCGCCGGGCCTGCTCCTCCGCCAGCTCCACGCTGGAGTTGACCGTGATGGCCGCCACCGGGAAGCCGCAGGCAGCGGCCACCTCCAGCGTCTGCCGGCCGATGGACCCGGTGGAGCCCAGAACGGAAATGCTTCGCTTCATGTCAGAACACCTCAAGGCAGCGCGCGATGAAATAGATCACCGGCGCGCAGAAGATCATGCTGTCGAACCGGTCCAGCATCCCGCCGTGGCCGGGGAGGAGATTGCCGTAGTCCTTGATGCCGTACTGGCGCTTTACAAAGGAGAAGGACAGGTCCCCCAGCTCGGTGGCAAAGGCCCCGATGAGGCCGCACAGGGCCAGGGAGAGGTAGTTGGCCTGCTCCTTAATGATCGCGCCCACCACCGCGCCATACACGATGGCAAAGATCACACCGGTGAGGAAGCCGCCGATATAGCCCTCCAGGCTCTTCTTGGGGCTCACCCGGGTGATGCCCTTGTGCTTGCCCAGGAACACGCCCACGAAGTAGGCGCCGCCGTCGGTGATAAAGGCCATGGCCACCGCCAGCAGGGCCAGATAGCGGCCGTGGGCCATCAGCTGGAGGGCCACCAGGGCGGACAGGGCCGCCGGGATGAGCACCCCGCCGAACAGGGTGAGCATCACGTGGTAGAAGCCGAGGGAGACCTCCCCCTCGTCATAGGCGTGGATGGCGCTGCCGAAGGCCACCGCCCCCACCGCAAAGGCGCACACGCCGATGGCGGCGGCCCCGTGTCCCCACCAGCAGGCCATGGGGATGACCGCGGCAGACAGGATGGCGGCGATGCGCATGGGCAGAGTCACCTGCCCCTCCCCTGCCGCCTTGAGCAGTTCATGGGCGGCAACGGCGGAGATCAGCGTCACCACAAGGGCCCACACCACCGTGGGCAGGAACATCATGATTACGAACAGGATGGGCACAAAAATCACGGCCACCAGGATACGCTTGCCCATGTCACACACCTCCGAACCGACGGGAACGGTGCTGATAGGCGGCGATGGCCCTTCGCAGTTCCTCCGGGCCGAAGTCCGGCCAGAGCACGTCGGTAAAGTAAAATTCAGAATAGGCGCACTGCCACAGCAGGAAATTGGACAGGCGCTCCTCCCCGCTGGGGCGGATGATCAGTTCCGGGTCCGGCACACCGGCGGAGTAGAGATAGCCGCCGAAGGCATCCTCCGTGAGGTGGTTGGGGTGCGCCCGCCCTGCCGCGCAGTCGGCGGCAAAGGCCCGGGCCGCCCGGACGATCTCGTCCCGGCCGCCGTAATTCAGGCAGATGTTGGCCTGGAAGCCCTCATAGCCCTTGGAGATCTCCTCCGTCTCCCGGCAGAGGGTCTGGAGTTTGGGGC
>CAVJBM010000161.1:0-3804 GCA_963647775.1 Anaerovibrio sp. | reverse complement strand
TGGGAGATCATCTGCGGGTGGTCGGGGTCGAACTGGGGCACGGTCATCACCGCCGTCTCGAACTCCACCAGCTTGTCGGCGCTGATGTCGGACAGGGGCGCGTCGGTGCCCATCCAGGTGGCCCCGGCGGTGGAGTCCACGGCGAACACGCACTGGCCCGCGTTCAGGAAGTTGGCGGGGTAGCTGGAGATCTTGAAGGTGGAAAAGGCCCCGGTGGCGGCGTGCTCCGCAACGGTGCGCAGCAGGGCCTTTGTCCCGTCGCTGAACAGCAGAATATCACCCTCGCCGGTGGAGTAGCCGCTCCCCTGCTGCCGGGTCATCTGGATCATCATGTTGTCCGTGGACTTGTAGATAAAGGGGATCATCACCTTCTGCCCGTTGAGCAGATAGGTGCCGTCGGCGGCCTTCGCCATGGCGGCCTCGGACACCTCCCAGACAAAGTCCCAGGTGAGGGTCTCCGGCAGGGTGTAGCCCAGGGCCTCCACAAAGGTCTTGTTCACATAGCACACCTCAGTAGAGCGCATATACGGAATGGCGTAGTGCTGCCCGTTGAGCACGCACTCGGACAGGAACTGGGGCACCACCTCCTCCGCTGTGGGGGAATCAAAGCGCACCTCGCCGCCCCCCAGGCCGTAGCGGGCGTCCGCCATCAGACCGTCCAGCGGGACCACCACGTTCTCGCCGGTCATGTAGGTGGCGATGTGGTCCGGGTAGGTAATGCAGACGTTGGGGGTGGTGTTGGTGGGGATGTTGGTGATGACGTCGTTGTAGATCTTGCCGTAGTCGGTGTAAAGGCGCAGCTCCACGGTGATGTTGGGATAGAGCGCCTCAAAGTCGGCGATGGCCTTCTCGTAAATTTTCGTCTGGGTCTTGTTGGTGTCGTTTTTGGCCCAGAAGGTGATGCTGTACTGACGGGTGTCGTCAAGCTCCTCCGGCAGCTGGAATTCCGGCAGGCCCCGGGAGCCGTGGCAGCCCGTCAGCGCCCCCGCCAGCAGGAGAGCCGCCAGCAGCGCGGCCAGGATGCGGCGTTTCTTCATCCCTTGGTCCCCCCTCTGGAGACTCCGGCCATGATCTTCTTCCGGAAGATCAGGAAGAGGATGATGAGGGGCACGGAAATGACCACCACCGCCGCCATCATGGCGGGGATATTCTCCCGGCCGAAGCCGTTCTCCCGGATCTCCTGAATGCCGTTGGACACCAGGAAATAGGCCTGATCGTCGGTAATGAGCCGGGGCCAGACATAGGAGTTCCAGCATTCGATGACCTTGAGAATGGTGACGGTGATGATGGTGGGCCGGCAGATGGGGATCATCACCTTGAAGAGGTATTTCAGATCGGAGGTACCGTCGATCTTGGCGGCCCGGTAGAGCTCGTCGGGGATCTGCTCGAAGTTCTCCTTCAGCAGATAGATGTAGAATACCGACGTCACCGAGGGCAGGATGAGGCCCGTGAAGGTGTTGCGCAGGCCCAGCTCCGTGATGGTCTGAAAGTTGGTGATGATGACCAGCTCGTTGGGGATCATCATAAGGGCCAGAAAGAGTGTAAAGGCCAAGTCCTTCCCACGAAAATCCAGCCGGGAGAAGGCAAAGGCCGCCAGCACCGTCACCGCCAGCATGAGCGCGGTGGTGATCAGCGTGAAGAGGATGGTGTTGCCGAAGTACCGGCTCAGGGGCACGGCGGTAAAGGCGTCGATATAGTTTTGGAGGGTGGGCGACAGGGTGAAGAAGGACGGGATGTACTCCCCGTTATAGGCGCTGTAGGTTTTCAGGGAGGTGAGCACCATCCAGTAGAACGGGAACAGCACCATCACCGCCCAGACGGAGAGCAGCACGTAGGTGACGCCCCGGCGGACGCCGGTGCGGGCCCTGGCGGCGCGCTCGATCTTTTCGTATTCAGCCTGATGTTCCATGGTGCGCCCCCTCAGTAATAGACGTGCTTTTTGCTGACCAGCAGGTTGATGCAGGTGATGGTCAGCACCACGGCAAAGAGCAGGATGGCCGCCGCCGAGGCGTAGGAGGGATAGCCGCCGCTGTTGCCGTAGAGCATGTCGTAGATATAGCCCACGATAGTGTTCATGCCGGCGGCGTTCAGGTCGGTGCCGAAGATGGCCACCGCGTCGCTGTACGCCTTGAAGGCGCCGATAAAGCCGGTGATGACCAGGTAGAACAGCATGGGCGAGATCATGGGCAGGGTGATCCGGGTAAAGACCCGCCAGCGGGGGGTGGCATCCACCCGGGCGGCCCGGTAGTAGTCCTGCTTTACCGAGGCCAGAGCGCTGGTGAGGATGAGGATCTTAAAGGGCAGCACCACCCACACCGTGTAGAAGCACAGCACGAACATCTTGGCCCAGTAGGGGCCGCTGATGAAGTCCACTCCCCCGCCGCCGAACCAGGAGAGCATCAGGTTTACCAGGCCGTCGGTGTAGGGGGTCTTTTTGAACAGGATCATGAACACAAGACCCACCGCCAGTGTATTAGTCACATAGGGCAGGAAGTAGATGGTCTGGTACAGTTCCTTCAGCTTCTTAATAGAGCTGAGCCCCACGGAGATAAGCAGGGCCAGCCCGGTGGACACCGGCACGGTGATGATGACCAGGATGAAGGTGTTCTTCAGGGCCTGGAGGAAGTAGGGGTCGTGGAGGACATAGGAGTAGTTGTACAGCCCAACGCCGAAAAAGGTCTGGGAGGCGGAGTTGTAGCCCTCCTCAAAGGAGTAGACAAACACATCCACCAGCGGATAGACCATAAAGGCCAGCAGGAACAGGATGGCGGGCAGCAGATAGAGCCAGCCCTTGAAGCGGTTTTGTTTCATCTGCACACCTCACTGGCCGGCCACGCGCACCCGCGCGCCGGTGGTCGGGTCGAAGAGCACGACCTTGTGGGGCTTGAGGGCAAAGCGTACAGTGGGCGCAGAGGTATCCACCCGGCTGTCGGCGCTGATGATGGCCCGCAGGCGCACGCCGGGGGCGGCGGCGTGGGCGGAGACTATGCTGGTGTCCCGCCCGGTGACCTCCACCGCGCTGAGGGCGCAGCACAGGGGGCCGTCCTCCCGGAGCTCGAAGCCCTCCGGCCGGACGCCCACGGCATAGCTGCCGTCGGCCACGCCGGGGACGGAGAGCACGTCGTCCTCCCCCAGCCAGAGCCGCTCGCCGCGGACAACCCCCTCAAACATGTTGATGGGCGGCGTGCCCAGAAACTTGGCCACAAAGAGGTCCACGGGGTCGTTGTACACCTCCTGCGGCTTGCCCATCTGGTGGAAGGCGCCGTCCTTCATGACCACGATGTGGTCGGAGATGCTCATGGCCTCGTCCTGATCGTGGGTGACGAACACGGTGGTGATGCCGGTCTCCCGCTGGATGCGCTTGATCTCCTCCCGGGTCTGGAGACGCAGGCGGGCGTCCAGGTTGGACAGGGGCTCGTCCAGCAGGAGCACCCGGGGGCGCTTTACCAGAGCCCGGGCGATGGCCACCCGCTGCTGCTGGCCGCCGGAGAGCTCGCTGGGCCGGCGGTCCATCAGGCCGTCGATCTGCACCAGCCTGGCAGCCTCGATGGCCTTGGCCTCCATCTCCTGCTTGGACAGCTTGTCCTTCCCCTTGAGGTTTTGCAGGGGAAACAGGATGTTCTGCCGCACGGTGAGGTGGGGATAGAGGGCATAGCTCTGGAACACCAGCCCTACGCCGCGGTTCTCCGGCGGCAGGTCGGTGACGTCATCCCCGCCGAAGAAGATGCGGCCCTCCGTGGGCGCTTCCAGCCCGCAGATCAGATTGAGCACTGTGCTCTTGCCGCAGCCGGAGGGACCCAGCAG
>CAVJBM010000160.1:0-4726 GCA_963647775.1 Anaerovibrio sp. | reverse complement strand
CAATAAGAAATCAAAAAGTAGGGCCGACATGAGCAGATTCGATATCCGCCGTTCATTTATTGTAACAGGTTTGCTTTAAGAATTCAACCGGCCCGCTGAATTTTGACACGGCTTCATCCGGGCGAAAAGAACGAAAACAGGGCCGGAGAACGAATGCTCTCCGGCCCTGTTCAATGGCCCTGCTCGGTCCGGGCGGATATGGGCGCGGTCAGGCGGCGGGGCGGGCCTGCTCTCTGCCTTTGGAGAGGAAGAAGCAGAGCACGGCGGCGGCGATCAGCAGCACGGCGGCGCAGGCGAAGGCGGCGCGGAAGCCGGCGGCGTCGATGACGAAGCCCCAGATGAGGGAGCCCAGGCACATGCCGCCGTCAAAGGCGATGTAGTAGGTGGCGGAGGCCATGCCCCGGCGGTGCTTCGCCACGCCCCGGAAGGCCGCGGCCTGGGCCACGGGCACCACCAGGCCGGTGCCCACGCCCACGGGGACGGAGGCCAGGATGAAGGCGGCGGTGCTGCCCACCCGGCTGAGGAAGAGCAGCCCCAGGGCGGCGATGACCATGCCGGGCACCATCAGGGCGCGCATGGGCAGCCGGTCGCTGAGCTTGCCGGTGAGGGCGATGATGATGACCTCCGCCGCGGCGTAGGTGACGAAGAACACGCTGGCCCCGCCCACGCCGATGCTGCCGGCATAGGTGGCGGCGTAGAAGTTGGTGGCGCTGAGGGCCGCCATGGACAGCAGCAGCATCACGCAGGGGAACAGGGAGCCCCGCTCCAGGAAGGCCCACAGGCCGCGCTCGGACTGCTGAGGGGCGGGGACCTCCTCCGGGTCCCGCCGGCGGACGGCGGCGGCGCTCAGGTCGGTCCTGAGCAGGATGCCCAGCACCAGCACCGCGGCGCACAGCGCGCCGATGGTGAGAAACACGGGCAGGAAGCCCCAGTGCTCGATGGTGAAGAGGGCGGCCCCCGGGCCGATGACCAGGGTCAGGGTCTGGGCCATGCCGAAGAAGCCGATGCCCTCCCCCAGGCGGCGGGGGGTGATGACGTCCGCCTGGGTGGCGGCCATGCCGTTGTTCACGGCGGAGTAGCCCACGCCCTGCACCACCCGCATGAGCACCATCAGCCCGATCACCGGGGCGATGGCGGGCATGAGCAGCGCCCCCGCGCCGAACATCAGGCTGCCGCCCACGATGAGCACCCGGCGGCCGGTCTTCTGGGACAGCCTGCCCCACAGGAAGCAGCCCACGATGCAGGGCAGGGTGAAGCAGAGGGTGAGCAGGCCGGTGAAGCTGGAGGGCAGCCCCAGGGAGTCCAGCCACGGGCTCAGGGAGACGGTGTTGTACTGCATGGAGAACATGTTGAAGAAGGACATGAACAGCAGAACGATGAAGTCAAAGGTCCAGAGCTTTTCTCTGCTGCCGGTCCGGTCCGGCCTGATCTGATCCATAAGGTTTCCTCCTGTAAACGGCCCGGCCGGGACGCGCCACCCGGGCTCCGGTATTGTCACCATTATATGGGCAGCCCCGCCCAAAGTAAAATGCGAAAACCGGGGGTTAGTCCCCGGAAATCGGGACGCAGGGGATGTCCGGCCTCCGTTTGAATTTCTGAGAACAGCGGCTTGAAATAGCCGCCGGGATGTGGTAAACTATTTCATCAGAAAATTCCGGGCAGGCCCGGAGAAATGGAAGTGTTCGACTTGAAATATGATTTCGCCGCCCTCGAGCCCAAGTGGCAGAAAAAATGGGAGGAAGCCAAGGTCTACGCCGCGGACAACCGCAGCGATAAGCCCAAGTTCTACGGCCTGGTGGAGTTCCCCTATCCCTCCGGCCAGGGCCTGCACGTGGGCCATCCCCGGCCCTACACCGCCATGGACATCGTCACCCGCAAGCGCCGCATGGACGGGTACAATGTGCTGTTCCCCATCGGGTTCGACGCCTTCGGCCTGCCCACGGAGAACTACGCCATCAAGAACCATATCCACCCCGCCGTCGTCACGAAGCAGAACATCGCCAACTTCACCAGCCAGCTGAAAATGCTGGGCTTCGGCTTCGACTGGGACCGGGTCATCGACACCACCGACCCCTCCTATTATAAATGGACCCAGTGGATCTTCCTCCAGCTGTACAAGCACGGCCTGGCCTACAAGTCCACCATGCCCGTGAACTGGTGCACCAGCTGCAAGTGCGTGCTGGCCAACGAGGAGGTGGTGGAGGGCGTGTGCGAGCGCTGCGGCGCCCCCGTCATCCGCAAGGAGAAGAGCCAGTGGATGCTGAAGATCACCGAGTACGCCCAGCGCCTCATCGACGATCTGGACGACGTGGACTTCATCGAGCGGGTGAAGGTCCAGCAGAAGAACTGGATCGGCCGCTCCACCGGCGCGGAGGTGCGCTTCACCGCCACCACCGGCGACCCCATCACCGTCTTTACCACCCGGCCGGACACCCTGTTCGGCGCCACCTATATGGTCCTCTCCCCGGAGCACGCCCTGGTGAAGGCGTGGCTGGAGCGCGGCCTGCTGGCCAACGCCGCCGACGTCACCGCCTATCAGGCCGCCGCTGCCGCCAAATCCGACCTGGAGCGCACCGAGCTCAGCAAGGAGAAGACCGGCGTGAAGCTGGACGGCGTCCGGGGCGTCAACCCCGTCAACGGCCGGGAGATCCCCATTTTCATCTCCGATTACGTCCTGTCCACCTACGGCACCGGCGCCATCATGGCCGTGCCCGCCCATGACGACCGCGACTGGGCCTTCGCCAAGAAGTTCGGCTGCGAGATCATCGAGGTGGTCTCCGGCGGGGAGAAGAGCGTTCAGGAGGAGGCGTTCACCGCCAAGGACGACACCGGCGTGCTGGTGAACTCCGACTTCCTCAACGGCCTCACCGTGAAGGAGGCCATCCCCGTCATCACCAAGTGGCTGGCGGACAAGGGCATCGGCGCGGCCAAGGTGAACTACAAGCTGCGTGACTGGGTGTTCTCCCGCCAGCGCTACTGGGGCGAGCCCATCCCCATGGTGTGGTGCGACAAGTGCGGCTGGCAGCCCCTCAGCGAGGATCAGCTGCCCCTGCTGCTGCCCGAGGTGGAGAGCTACGAGCCCACCGGCGACGGCGAATCCCCTCTCAGCAAGATGACCGACTGGGTGAACACCACCTGCCCCTGCTGCGGCGGCCCCGCCAAGCGGGAGACTGACACCATGCCCCAGTGGGCGGGCTCCAGCTGGTACTATCTGCGCTATATGGACCCCCACAACGACCAGGCCCTGGCCAGCCCCGAGGCCATGAAGTACTGGGCCCCCGTGGACTGGTACAACGGCGGCATGGAGCACACCACCCTGCATCTGCTGTACTCCCGGTTCTGGCACAAGTTCCTGTACGACATCGGCGTGGTGCCCACCAAGGAGCCCTACCAGAAGCGCACCTCCCACGGCATGATCCTGGGCGAGGGCGGCGAGAAGATGTCCAAGTCCCGGGGCAACGTGGTCAACCCCAACGACATCGTGGCCCAGTACGGCGCGGACACCCTGCGTCTCTATATCATGTTCATCGGCGACTTCGAGCAGGCCGCCGTCTGGAGCGACAACGCCGTCAAGGGCTGCAAGCGCTTCCTGGACAAGGTGTGGAACCTGGCGGAGGGCTGCGCCCCCGACGAGGATCAGTCCGCCGCCAACGCCGCCTCCCTCCACAAGTGCGTGAAGAAGGTGGCCGACGACATCGAGAGCATGAAGTTCAACACCGCCATCGCCGCCATGATGACCCTGGTGAACGAGATGGGCCAGAACGGCTGCACCCGGGGCGATATGAAGACCCTGGTGCTGCTGCTGTCCCCCTTCGCGCCCCACATTGCCGAGGAGCTGTGGGAGATGCTGGGCGGCAAGGGCTTTGCCTGCCAGCAGCCCTGGCCCGAGTACGACGAGAGCAAGACCGTGGCCAGCGAGATCAACATGGTGGTCCAGGTGGGCGGCAAGGTGCGGGCCAACATCACCGTCCCCGCCGACGCCGGCAACGACGCCGTGGTGGCCGCCGCCCTGGCCGACGAGAAGGTGCAGAAGTTCACCGCCGGCATGACCCTGGTGAAGTCCATCGTGGTCCCCGGCCGGCTGGTGAACCTGATCGTGAAGCCCCAGTAAAAAACTTTCGTCGAAATAGAAATTCCAGTTGACAAGCGCGGAAATATTTCATATAATACCACTGTTAAAGCCATAGAATCGTAATGGCCCCTAAGTATCCTGGAATCAACCGGATACCTCGGAGGGAGGGAAATATAGATGTCCGAAGTGCATGTCCGCGAGGGCGAGTCTCTGGAGAACGCGCTGAAGCGTTTCAAGCGCAGCTGCGCCAAGTCCGGCGTCCTGGCCGAGGTCCGTAAGCGTGAGTTTTACGATAGCCCCAGCGTGAAGCGCCGCAAGAAGAGCGAGGCTGCCCGCAAGAACCGCAAGAAGTTCTATTGAGCATGAGACAGAGACCGCTGCATCCGCAGCGGTCTCTGTTTTGCTTTGCGATCCGGCGTCCGGTGGGGATTCCGCCCGCTGCGGCGGGCGGGACGCTCCGCCGGTTTTTCTTGTTTCTCTGTAGGGGCCGCCGCCCTCGGCGACCCTTTTCCCCGCGCGGCGGGGACGGGGGATGTCTCCGACGGGGCCTGCCTGCATCCCCTGTAGGGACTGATGTCCTCATCGGCCCGTTTTGGGGATTCCGCCCGCTGCGGCGGGGGAACGCTCCGCTGGGGCCCGCTTTTGAGCGGCCAA
>CAVJBM010000159.1:0-3057 GCA_963647775.1 Anaerovibrio sp. | reverse complement strand
ACCCGGGGCTCGGACAGGTCCACGTCCACGCCGAAGCGGCTCTTCAGCTTGCTCACCAGCACGTCCATCTGGATGTCGCCGGCGGTGGTGACCACCATCTGGTGGGTCTCGGCGTTGTTGACCACGGTGAAGGTGGGATCCTCTTCATTCAGGCGGCCCAGGCCGGCGGCCACCTTGTCCTCCTGGCCGCGGGTCTTGGGGGTGATGGCCTTGGAGTAGTTGGGCTCGGCAAAGGGGATGGGGTCGATCTTCATGAACTTCCGGGCGTCGCACAGGGTGTCGCCGGTCTTGACCTTGTCCATCTTGCCGATGGCGCCGATGTCGCCGCACAGCAGCTCCTTGACCTCGGTGTTCTTCTTGCCCTTCATCACGTACAGGCGGCCCAGCTTCTCGCTGGCGCCGGTGGTGGAGTTCACCAGGGCCATGTCGGGGGTGATCCGGTCAGACAGCACCTTCACGAAGGAGAACTTGCCGTACTGGTCGGACATGGTCTTGAACACGAAGGCGGCGGGGACGGCGCCCTGGGAGACGATGAACTCGTCGGGCTCGCCCTCCCGGTTGGTGCCCTTATAGGGGCGGCCCTCCAGGGGGTTGGGCAGCAGGTCCACGATAACGTCCATCAGCAGCAGGGAGCCCAGGCTGTTGGCGGCGGAGCCGCACACCACGGGGATGAGGGAGCAGTCGCGCACGCCGGTCTTGAGGCCCTGCATGATCTCGGCATAGGTGAAGGACTCGCCGCCGAAGAACTTCTCCATGAACTCCTCGCTGGTCTCGGCCACGGATTCCATCAGCTGGTCGTAGATCTCGTCCACCACGCTGACCTTGTCCTCGGGAATGGCGATCTCGGAGCGCTTGCCGTTCTTAAACTCGAAGGCGCGCTTGTGCAGCACGTCCACGATGCCGGTGACGGTCTTGGAGGCATCCCAGATGGGGACCATCAGGGGGGCGATGTTCTTGCCGAAGTGCTCCCGCAGGGTATCGAAGGCGGAGTTGAAGTCCACATTGTCCTCATCCATCTTGGAGATGTAGATGATGCGGGGCATCTTCCGCTCGTTCAGCAGCTTCCAGGCCCGCTCGGTGCCCACGGACATGCCGCCCTTGGCGGCACACACCAGCACCGCGGCGTCCGCCACGGACAGGCACTCGGCCACCTCGCCGGCAAAGTCGAAGTTGCCCGGGGTGTCCAGCACGTTGATCTTGCAGCCGTTATATTCAACAGGGGCGACAGCGGCGGAAATAGAGATCTGGCGCTTGATCTCCTCCGGGTCGAAATCGCAGACGGTATTGCCCTCGGAGGTCTTGCCCATACGGTCCAGCGCACCGGTCAGGTAGAGAAGGTTCTCTGCCAGCGTAGTCTTTCCGTTACCACCGTGGCCCAGCAGACAAATATTGCGGATGTTTTGCGGAGAATAGCTCATAATGTTTCCACTCCTTACTTTTGCGGTCAGCCCCAAAAGGCTACTTCAACAAGTATACAATAAAAAAGCCGCCTTGGCAACGGTGTTTTGATAAAAATGACAAAAAATTTGTAACAGCAAAGCGCCCCGCTTCCGCGGGGCGCTTTGCGCGCCGTTTATTGGCCGGAATAGACCAGCTCGATGTCCCCGTCGGGGGCAAAGGCGGCATCCACCGGCGCCAGGATGACCCACACCGAGGGCTCGTCCCCGCCCCGTTCCTCCTGGGTGAAGGCGACCACCGCCTGTTGGGCGGTCAGCGCCTGCAAGACGGGCTCCCGTCCGCCGGTGCTGGTGAGCACGATGGCCGCCAGCTGCCCGTCGGCAAAGTAGCCGCTGTCATAGCCCTGGGCCAGGTCGGCCGGAGCTTCGGCGGCGTCCAGGTCCCGGTCGTCCCCGGCGGGGAAGAGGGCCAGGAAGTCCGCCAGGGCGTCCTCGCTGTCCAGCAGGTAGACCCCGTCCTCCGGCAGCGATTCGGCGTCCGTCTCCACCCGGGCGGCGGCGAACAGCTGGAGGGAGTCCCCGGCGACGGCGCACCATTTCTGGACGGCGTCCGTGCCGGCGGATTCCTCGGGCACGCGGTTGATGTCGTAGGTGGGGGAGGATTCCGCCGGTGCGGCGGGGTCCTCCGTGCAGGTGCCGCTCATCGCGGAGGGCGGGGCGCTGCTGCCGGCGTGCATCAGCCGGGGCGCGGCGGTGAGGGCGGCGGCCACGACCACCAGACAGGCGCAGGCGGCGGCCCAGCGCCGCCAGGGGGAGCGGCGGGGCTTCTCCTGCGGGGGAAGGTCCGCCAGGATGCGCGCCTTCAGGCCCTCCGGGACCTCGCAGTCCAGTTCCCGCAGGGCGGCGCTCTGCGCCCGGAGCTCCTGCCACAGGGCGGCGCACTCCGGGCAGACGGCCAGGTGAGCCTCCAGCGCCTGCCGCTCCGCCGGGGCGATCTCCCCGTCCAGCGCGGCGCTCATCCACTCGATATATTGCTCATGCTCCATGGCCATCGCCTCCTTCTATTCCCTTTGACGCAGCTGCGCCGCAAAAAGTTCCCGATAAAATTCTGGTCAGTGCCAGCCGCGCCCGGGAGATACGGGATTTCACCGTGCCCGGGGGGAGCTCCAGCATGGAGCCGATCTCCTCGTAGGACAGCCCGTTCAGCTCCCGCAGGATGAGGATCCGCCGGTGATCCTCGCTCAGCCGGGCCAGGGCGGCGGCCACGGCGGTCCGCTCCTCCCGGCGCTCTATCTGCTCCTGAGGGGAGGGGGCGCTGTCGGCGGGGAGGGGCGGCGGGCTGTCCCCGTCGTCCAGGGAGAGGTCGCCCCGGTGCCGCTTCTCCCGGCGGAGCAGGTCGATGGCGGCGTTGTCGGTGAGCCGGTAGAGCCAGGTGGACAGGGTGCTCTCCCCCCGGAAGGAGGGCAGGGTGCGCCACAGCTTGAGAAAGACCTCCTGGGTCACGTCGGCGGCGTCCTCCGGGGAGCCCAGCATCCGCAGAGCCTGGTGATAGACCGGCTTCTGCCAGCGGTCCACCAGGGCCTCGAAGGCGGACTGGTCGCCCCGGCTGGCCCGGCGGATCAGCTCTTTTTCGTCCATGGGAACACCTCCCTTGCGCCCC
>CAVJBM010000158.1:0-12604 GCA_963647775.1 Anaerovibrio sp. | reverse complement strand
TTTCTCCTTATCAAAAGTCTTGTGCCGCCCTTCTGGGCCGCGGGCCTTCCTGGCTTTTTTCGGGAGAAATGATATAAAATACTGCCTTCCTGGCAGAGCTTTAACGCAGTTCTGCGGCGTTCAGGACCAGCTGGCAGCCGTCCTCCACGCCGTAAGCGGAGAAATACCCCTCCTCCAGGGGGATCCAGCGCTGCCGGAACATGGGGTAGTAGTCCCCCTCCCGGGCCCGGAGCCGGGCGGCCTGCTCCTCCGGCGGGCAGGTGAGGAAGATGCGCAGGGCGTACTTCTCCCGCAGGGAGGGGTGGGTGGAATAGCTGCCCTCCACGATGGTGAGGGGCCGGAAGGGAACATGGACCGCCGGCTTGAAGGCCCCGGAGGGACAGTCATAGGCCCGGTAGTCCACCCCCTCCCCCGCCAGGGTGGGGGTCAGGACCTCCCGGTCCAGCCGGGCCAGGTCCATATTGGCGCAGGGGGTAGTCTCCCAGCCGGAGACGCGGCGGTCAAAGGGGAGGTAGAAGTCGTCCGCGTGGAACACATTGCAGGGGAACAGCCTGGCCAGCAGGGCGGCCAGGGTGGTCTTGCCGCTGCCGCAGCGGCCGTCGATGGCCACGATGGCGGGCCGGCCGCTCCGAACCAGCCGGTCCACCGCCAGCAGGGCGGGGAAGAAGCGGGCATAGGGCTCCGCCAGCAGGCGGTAGTGGGGGGCGTAGGCGTCCCGGAAGGTCTGGCTGTGGCTGACGGCGGGGCAGCCCTCCGCCCGCCAGCGGGCCAGCCATTGGTCCATGCCGGGGACGTTCAGACGCTCCAGCACCGCCAGCCGCGCCTCCAGCCCCTCCCGGGTGCCCCGGTGCTCCGCCGCCGTGCGGCAGAACAGCTCCAGCAGCAGGGGGGCGGCGTCGGCCTCCAGCCCCTCCAGATGGAAGCGGCACAGGCCGCTGCCGATGGGCTCCGGCGGGATGGCGGGACCGGCGGAGACCGCCAGCTCCTCCTCCAGCATGGCCCCGACCCCCGCCCGGTCCCGGATGAGGTGCTCCGGGCCGAACTCGCTCTGATAGGCCAGCTTGCCGTAGTCCTGGGGCTCCATCCGCGGCCAGCGGGCGGCGTGGGCGCGGGCGATCTGCTCGAAGCCGTTCATCGCGCCAGCTCCCGCGCGGCCATGTCCACCGCCTGGCGCAGCAGCTCGTCCAGCTTCAGCTCGTCCGCGCCGGGGATGCGCACGCTGCACCGGTTGGAGGGGATGAGGATCTTGTTGGCGTCCGCCCCGGAGACGGCGGCGGCCATGGCGGGGGAGACCTCGCCGCAGATGCCGTTGGCCACGATGATGCCGATGGGGCCCAGGATGAGGTCCGCCCGCCCGGCATTGTAGATGACGGCGTTCTCGCCGCTGGCTCCCTGGTGGACGCCCGCCCGGAGCAGGGCCCCGGTGGCCAGGGCATTGGTGCCCACGCCGATGAGCCGGCAGTCCTCGGGGAGGACGGGGAGCAGCAGCTTCACCAGCTGGGCCCCCATGCCGCCCCCCTGGCCGTCCAGCACGACCATCAGGCGCTGATCCTGTTCACGCATAAAAATCGGTCCTTTCTGTGGGGAAAGTGGAAAAAATCAAACCTATAGGGTGGTGACCAGCACCGGCTCGATCCGGTACTCCTCGCCGGAGAGCAGCCGCAGCAGGGCGTTCAGCCGGCTGACGCTCCCCTCGCCGCAGGTGAGCTCCACCCGGTTGAGCCGCTCGGGCCGGATGCGGCCGGCGATGGCGGCGGCGGTGTACCCGTCGCCGGAAATGGTGGCCCGCCACAGGACGCAGCCCGCGTCCTCCAGCTGGCGCTGCCCCTCCTGGGACAGCTGCTCCGCCGAGACGATGGCGGTGCCGGTGCAGGTGAGGGCGGCCAGCAGGGCCCGGCCCTGCTCCAGTTCGGCCAAACAGGCTTCCGGGTCCGCCCCGGTGAGGATCAGCCCCACGCTCTGCCCCGCGCTCACCAGCCGGCGCAGCAGGGGGGCGGAGCCCTCCAGCTGATCCGCGGTGAAGAGGAACAGGGCCTGGATGCCGCGGCTCTGCACCGCGTCCAGGGCGGCGGCAGTCTCCTCCCCGGCCCGCAGGGCCAGCTGAAGGTCAGACTGGGGCGCGGGGGTGACGGAGGGGCTGGGCGACGGGCTGGGGGACGGCGACGGACTGGGAGAGGGGCTGGGGGACGGACTGGGCGACGGGCTGGGGGAAGGCGACGGGCTGGGGGACGGGGAGGGCGACGGGCTGGGAGAGGGGCTGGGGGAGATCAGCGATTCCTGATAGCGGTTCAGATTGTCCCGCAGGAGGTTCATGGCGGCGTCCACAAATTCGGCGTCCGTAAGGATGACCGAGCTGTTGGTGAGCCGGACCAGGGTGCCGTAGGGGGTGCGGGTCAGGCTGTAGCGGACGGAGGGGAAGAACACGCTGATCCAGGCCACGGGCAGATAGACCATGGAACCGCGGGTCACCGCCCGGATGCCCAGGGCGCCGCCGGCGCTGTTGTAGGCGGTGTTGGCCTGGAGGTCAAAGACGGCGGTGCGGTTGTCGTCGGTGACGGTGAGCACCTGCCGGCTGCTGCTGTACACGGCCCGGGCCCCCAGATTGACGTCCGAGATCTGGGGGGAGAGCATGATGTAGGGCACATAGAGGGTGTTGCCCATGGTGAAGGGCATGTTGGCGGCGGTCATGGGGATGATCTTGTCGTTCACCGACATGAAATAGACGGTGGAGGACCCGCTGGCGGGCATGGCCAGCAGACCGGCCAGCGCCGCGGCGCACAGCAGGGCGGACAGCAGGATCTTCCAGCGGCGCTTCATGGCGGCCCCTCCTTTTCCTTCGTCAGATGTGTTCGATCTCCAGCCCCGCCAGCCGGCGGCGGACCATGTCCAGGGCGTGGTTGGCGGCCAGGGTGCGCACCCGGTCCCGCCGGGCCCGGGCGCCCCCCAGGCGGAGCTCCCGCACCCAGCAGCGCTCCTCATCGGCCAGGGCCACGTACACCAGCCCCACGGGGTTGCCCCGGTCGTCGCTGTCCGGGCCGGCCACACCGGTGGCGGACACCGCCAGGTCGCAGCCCAGCACACGCCGGGCCCCCCGGGCCATGGCCCGGGCCACGTCGGCGCACACGGCGCCCTGAGTCTCCAGCAGGTCATGGGGCACGCCCAGCACGCCCTCTTTCACTTCATTGGTGTAGCTGACCACGCCGCCCCGGAGCACGCAGGACGCCCCGGGCAGGTCGGTGATGCGCTTGGCGATGAGCCCGCCGGTGCAGCTCTCGGCGGTGCCCAGGGTGAGGCCCCGCTCCTTCAGCCCCGCCAGGACCACTGCCTCCAGGGAGGGCACGTCCGCCCCGTAGATCAGGTCCCCCAGGGCGGCGCGGACCTCCCGCTCCACCGGAGCGATGAGGGCCTCCGCCTCTCCGGCGGAGGCGGCCTTGGCGGTGATGCGCAGCTCCATCTCCCCCTCCTTGGCGTAGGGGGCCAGGGTGGGGTTGGTGAGGGCGTTCATGCGCTCCCGCAGCAGGCTCTCCACCTGGGACTCCCCCGCGCCGAACACCCGCAGCGTGCGGGAGCGGATGACCCCCTCGCTGAGCCCCAGCAGCCAGGGCGCGGCCTCCTCCCGGAACATGGGGATGCACTCGCTGGGCGGGCCGGGGAGCATGACCACATAGTGGTCCCCCTCCCGGAAGGCGCAGCCGGGGGCGGTGCCCCAGCGGTTCTCCAGGGGGGTGCAGCGCTCCGGCAGCCACGCCTGCTGGAGGTTGTTGTCCGGCATGCTCCGGTGGGAGCAGGCGAAGTAGGCCCGGATGGCGTCGGCATACTCCGGGTGGAACTCCAGCTTCCGCCCGTAGGCCGCGGCCACCACCTCCTTGGTCAGGTCGTCGCAGGTGGGGCCCAGGCCGCCGGTGGTGATGAGCACGTCCGCCCGGCTTTTGGCCAGGGCCACCGCGGCGGCCAGCCGCTCCGGATTGTCCCCCACCACCGAGTGGTAGTAGACGTTGAGCCCCAGGGCGGACAGCTCCCGGGACAGGTCCCGGGCGTCGGTATTGACCGTGCCGCCCAGCAGCAATTCGGTGCCCACAGCCAGCAGCTCTACGGTGTGGCCCACGGCGATCCCCCGCTTTCTTTCCTATATTATAGTTATCCTACCGTTTTGAGGGTGATTTGTCAAGTCGGCCCCGACCGGGACTCTTTGGGCAGAATCCACAATTCGGGTGGATGGATTTGCACGCAATAAACGAAAGTGAACGTGTTCACCGTTAAAAGATTGACAGGGCACGCAAAAGAGCATATAGTTTAGGTGAACAAGTTCACTGAAAGGTGGAGAGTATCGTGGCAAAATTTATTACCGCACGGGAGGCGGCGGCCCTCATCCCCGACGGGGCCGTGGTGGGCCTTGCGGGCATGGGCCTGTCCGGCTGGGCGGAGGAGCTGGCCTGCGCCATCCGGGACAGCTTCCGGGAGACGGGGCACCCCTGCAATTTACACCTGAAGCAGGGCAGCGCCATGGGCGACTGGGGGTACGGCAACGGCTTCATCGGCTGGGACCGGAACAGGCGCCCCGACGGCCCGGACAAGACCCACGGCAACCGGGGGGCCACCCGCTTCGGCGAGGCGGGGCCGGGCCTGGTGACCAAGTGGACCAGCGCCCACGTGGGCAGCGCCTTCGCCCTGAACGAGCTGGCCCGGCAGGGGGAGCTGGAGAGCTACTGCCTGCCCCAGGGGGTCATCATCAACCTGTGGCGTGAGATCGGCGCGGGGCGGCCCGGCCTGCTCACCAAGGTGGGCCTGGGCACCTTTGTGGACCCCCGGGTGGAGGGCGGCCGCATGAACGAGCGGGCCCGCCAGTCCGACGAGGAGGTGGTCCGCCTGGTGGAGTTCGGCGGGGAGGAGTACCTGTTCTACCCCGCCTTCAAGCCCGACGTGGCCCTGCTGCGGGGCACCATCGCCGATGAGAACGGCAACATCTCCTTCGCCCACGAGAGCGTCATCAACGAGGGCTTCGCCGTGGCCAACGCGGTGAAGAACTGCGGCGGCATCGTCATCGTGCAGGTGGAGTACCTGGCCCAGAAGTATTCCCTGGACCCCAAGGAGATCAAGATCCCCGGCCGGCTGGTGGACTACGTGGTCCAGGCGAAGGACCCCATGTCCTGCTGGCAGGCGGAGGGCGACTACTGGGAGCCCGCCTTCTCCGGCCACATCCGCAAGCCCCTCAGCGCCATCCCGCCCCTGCCCCTGGACGAGCGGAAGGTCATCTGCCGCCGGTGCGCCATGGAGCTGAAAAAGGGCGGGCTCATCAACCTGGGCATCGGCCTTCCCGCGGACATCGCCAACGTGGTCAACGAGGAGGGCTGCACCGAGGCCGTCACCATGAGCACTGAGAGCGGCATGGTGGGCGGCGTGCCGTCGGCCCTGCCCTCCTTCGGCAGCGCCTATAACCCCGAGGCCATCATCACCCCCAACGAGATGTTCGACCTCATCAGCGGCGGCGGCCTGGACATGACCTGCCTGGGCATCGGCGAGATCGACGGCGAGGGCAACAACAACGTCAGCCGGATGGGCTCCCGCCTCACCGGCCCCGGCGGCTTCATCGACATCAGCAGCAACACCCCCAAGGTGGTCTTTGCCGGCACCCTCACGGGGAAGGCGAAGCTGAAGGTGGGGGACGGAAGGCTGGAGATCCTGGAGGAGGGCACCATCCGCAAGTTCGTGGATAAGGTGGGCCAGATCACCTTCAGCGGCCGGTGCGCCCCGGCGGGGCAGGAGGTGCTCTACGTCACCGAGCGGGCGGTGTTCCGCCTGGTGGACCACAAGCTGGTGCTGACCGAGATCGCCCCCGGCATGGACCTGGAGCGGGACGTGCTGGCCCAGATGGGCTTCCGCCCCGAGATCTCCCCCGACCTGAAGCAGATGGACCCCGCCCTGTTCCGGGAGCACTGGGGCGGGCTGAATGAGCTTTTGAATACTTAAAAGGAGGCAGCGACATGATCCTTTCTGAAAAGCATCAGATGATGCGCAGGCTGTACCGCCAGTTCGCGGAGACCGAGTTCACCGACGAGCTGCTGGACCGGCTGGAGGACACCGGCGAGTTCGACTGGGACATCCACAACAAAATGGCGGCCTACGGCCTGATGGGGGTGAAGATCCCCGTGGAGTACGGCGGCCAGGGGGGCGACAGCCTGGCCTACGCCCTGCTGGTGGAGGAGTTCGCCCGGGTGTCCCCGGTGCTGTCCATCTACGCCAACACCTCCAACTCCCTGGGGGGCGGCCCGCTGATGTACTGCGGCACCGAGGAGCAGAAGCAGAAGTACCTTACCCCCTGCGCCAGGGGGGAGAAGATCATCGTGTTCGCCCTCACCGAGCCGGGGGCGGGCTCCGACGCCGGCGGCACCACCACCACCGCCGCGGCGGACGGGGACTATTTCGTGCTGAACGGCCGCAAGACCTTTATCTCCGGCGCGCCCTTTGCCGACTACGCCATCGTCTACGCCAAGACCGACCCCAGCCAGCGGGGCTCCAAGGGCATCTCCATGTTCATCGTGGACATGAAGCTGCCCGGCGTGTCCTGCGGCAAGCCGGAGAACAAAATGGGCATCAAGGGCTACCCCACCAGCGACATCATCCTGGAGGACGTCCGCGTCCACAAGAGCGACCTGCTGGGCCCCCTGCACAAGGGCTTCGCCACCGCCATGAAGACCCTGGACGGCGGCCGCCTGGGCATGGCGGCCCAGGCTCTGGGCATCGCCCAGGGCTGCCTGGAGGAGTCGGTGAAGTACGCCAAGGAGCGCAAGCAGTTCGGCAGGCCCATCGCCTCCTTCCAGGCCATCAGCTTCATGCTGGCCGACATGGCCACCGAGATCGAGGCCGCCCGCCAGCTGATCTACTCCACCGCCGTGCGCAAGGACGCCGGCGACCCGGAGAGCGCCAAGCTGTGCGCCATGAGCAAGCTGTACGCCGCCGAGATGTGCAACCGGGTGGCCTACAAGGCCGTCCAGATCCACGGCGGCTACGGCTACATCAAGGAATATAAGGTAGAGCGCTTCTACCGCGACGCCCGGATCACCTCCCTCTACGAGGGCACCTCCCAGGTGCAGCAGATGGTCATTTCGGGCAGCCTGCTGAAATAAGGAGGAGGACGGATATGAAATACATTGTCTGCGTCAAGCAGGTGCCGGACACCTCCGGCAAGGTGGCGGTGAAGGCCGACGGCACCATGGACCGGGCCTCCATGGCCACCATCATCAACCCCGATGACCTGAACGCCGTGGAGGCCGCCCTGGCCCTAAAGGACGCCGATCCCGAGGCCAAGGTGGTGGTGCTCTCCATGGGCCCCCCGCCCGCCGCCGGGATGCTGCGGGAGCTGCTGGCCATGGGCTGCGACGAGGCGGTGCTCATCTCCGCCCGGGAGTTCGGCGGGTCGGACACCTTCGCCACCTCCCAGATCATCGCCGGGGCCATCCGTCACTACGGCCTGGGGGAGGACGACATCATCTTATGCGGCCGCCAGGCCATCGACGGCGACACCGCCCAGGTGGGACCCCAGATCGCGGAAAAGCTGGGCATCCCCCAGGTGTCCTACGCCGCCGACCTCCGGCTGGAGAACGGCACGGTGACGGTGAAGCGGATGCTGGAGGACGGGTACATGACCGTCCAGACCCACACCCCCTGCCTCATCACCTGCATCAAGGAGCTGAACACCCCCCGGTACATGACGGTGAAGGGCATCCTGGAGTGCGACAAAAAGCCCTACACGGTGTACGACTACGAGACGCTGAAGGACGAGCCCCTCATCGAGCCGGACACCATCGGCCTGAAGGGCTCCCCCACCAACGTGTACAAGTCCTTCTCCCCGCCGGTGAAGGGCGCGGGCGTCATGCTGGAGGGCTCCGCCCGGAGCATGGTGGACGCCCTGTTCGCCGCGCTGACGGAAAAGCATATCGTGTAAGGAGGAGCGGAATATGGCATTTATGAACACCGACACCGGCGCCTTCCGGGGCGTCTGGGTCTTTTGCGAGCAGCGGGGCGGCGCGCTGAACCCCACGGACTTTGAGCTGCTCTCCGAGGGCCGCAAGCTGGCGGACGACCTGGGGGTGGAGCTGTGCAGCCTGCTGCTGGGCGACGGGGTGGAGTCCCTGGCGAAGGAGCTGGGCGGCTACGGCGCCGACCGGGTGTACGTCTGCGACCATCCCCTGCTGCGGGACTACACCACCGACGCCTACACCAAGGTCATCTGCGACATCGTCATGGAGAAAAAGCCGGAGATCTTCCTCATCGGGGCCACCAATCTGGGCCGCGACCTGGGCCCCCGGTGCGCCGCCCGGCTGCACACGGGCCTCACCGCCGACTGCACCCATCTGGACGTGGACGTGGCCAAGTACCGGGAATTCCTGAGGTCCACCTCCACCCTGGACGTGGACGGCATGAAGTGGGACGAGAGCGACCGGGGCCTGAAGATGACCCGCCCCGCCTTCGGCGGCCACCTGATGGCCACCATCATCTGCCCCCGCTTCCGCCCCCAGATGTCCACCGTCCGCCCCGGCGTGATGAAGTGCGCCCCCTTTGACGGGGCCAGGGCCGACGCCTGCACAGTGGAGCGGTACGCCGTCTCCCTGGCGGAGGACGACCTCAAGACCCGCGTGCTGGAGGTGGTGAAGGAGGCCAAGGCCGCGGTGGACCTCATCGGGGCCGAGGTGGTGGTGGCCGTGGGCCACGGTATCAGCAAGGACGTCAGGACCGGCCTGGACCTGGCCCAGCAGCTGGCGGACGCCCTGGGCGGCGTGGTGGGCGCGTCCCGCGCGGCGGTGGACGCCGGCTGGATCTCCGCCGACCACCAGGTGGGGCAGACCGGCAAGACCGTCCGTCCCCGCATCTACATCGCCCTGGGCATCTCCGGAGCCATCCAGCACAAGGCGGGGATGCAGGACAGCGAGTGCATCATCGCCGTCAACAACAACGCCGCCGCCCCCATCTTTGAGTGCGCCGACTACGGTCTCTGCGAGGACCTGTTCAAGGTCCTCCCGCTGATGATCGAGGCCGCCCGCCGGGGGAAGAACTAAAGCGTAAAAAAAGCAGAGCCGCCCGCTGGGCGGCTCTGCTTTTTTGTGGGACTTTACTTGTGGCTCTCGGCCCAGAAAAGGGCCATATTGCGGGCATTGGTGGCATATTCCGTGGCGCAGTGGACGGCCAGCAGCCGGGCGGCCTCCTCTTGAACAGAGGCGTACCAGGGCAGAGTGCGCACGGGACGGCCGGTCTCCCGGTCCAGGCGGAGCCCCATCCAGAAGCGGGTGCAGATGTGCTTGCCCTGCCCGCTGCGGCGGTAGAAGTGGAGCAGGGTGACGTCCAGCGCCTCCCGGCCCGCCCGGTCACTGAGCTTCATGACCTGGACGCAGCCGCCCCGCATAAGGAGAAAGTCCGGGTCCGCGGCCCGGACATCCTCCGGGAAGCCCAGCAGCGGCAGGGCGGGGGCACGGCCCAGCCGCAGGATCTCCGGCTCCCGGCCGACGGACTCGATGGCGCCGTCGGCATAGTGCCGCACGTGGGCGCCCGGATACCAGACCTTGTAGAACAGGTCGCCCTCCGGGTCCCAGTGCGCGTCAAACCAGTCCTCCATCTCCTGGGTGACGGCGGAGAGATCGGCCCACGCGGCGCCGAAGCCGATGCCGTCCGGCAGGACACGGTAGCCGCACAGCCAGGGGTCGATGCCGGGGGCGAGCAGGTTTTGGGCCATATCCTCCGGCCGGAAGGTCAGATCCGGATCCATGGGCCGGCCGGGCTGAAGGGCCTCGGCCTGCCTGGGGTCCAGCGGGGCAGGCCCCAGGTCATAATACTTGGCGTAGGGGGAGCGGCGCTCCTCCGGCGTGAGCTCCGTGGTGAGCCCCAGCAGCTCCTGCTCCGGGGCGCTGTCGATCAGGGCGGTAAAGCGTTCTGCGATCCTCATAGAGGCCTCCTTTCAAGATGCAAATGGGCCGGGGAGAGCCCCGGCCCATTTGCGTTGGGTCTTATCCCATCATCAGGTTGGGCAGCCACATGACAAGCTGCGGGAAGTACATGATGATAATGGTGGCGACGATGGTGGCCGCAACATAGGGCCAGATGTGCTTCATCAGGTAGGACAGCGGTACCTCCGGCACCCGGGCGGCGATGACGAACAGGCAGATGCCCACGGGCGGAGTGATGGAGCCCAGGGCCACGGTCATGGCGGAGAAGATGCCGAACCAGGTCAGGTCGAAGCCCAGCGCCTTCACCACGGGGGCCAGCAGGGGGACGGTGAGCATCATGATGACCGGCGTGTCGATAAAGCAGCCGAGGACCAGGTACAGGATGAAGATGAGCCAGATGACCACCATGGGGGCCACGTTCAGGCCGGTGACGAACTTGGTCAGCTTGGCGGGCAGACCGGACATGCCCAGGAAGGAGTTGAACACCTGGATGCCGATGAACATGAAGAACAGGGCGGCGCACATGACGGTGCTATCCCGCAGGGTCTTGAGGATCTGCTTGAAGTTGGCCCGGCGCTTGGCGATGACGATGATCAGGCAGCAGACCACGGACAGGCCGGCGGCCTCGTTGACGGTGGTGATGCCGCCCCAGATGCAGTACATCATCAGCACGATGAGCAGCAGGATGGGCCATGCCTGCCCCAGGGACTTCAGCTTTTCCTTGGCGGTGGACTTGTCCGCCCGGGGGGCCAGCTTGGGGTTCCGGAGGGCCATGATGATGGTGGTCAGGGACAGGATCAGGGTCAGCAGGATGCCGGGGATCCAGCCGGCCATGAACAGGGAGCCCACGGAGACGCCCGCCAGGATGGAGTAGTTGATCAGCGGGGTGCTGGGCGGGATGAGGATGGCCAGGGGGCCGGCGGCCGCGATAGAGCACAGGCCGATCTTGGGGCTGTAGTGATAGCGCTTCATCTCGGGCCAGGCCACCTGGCTCATGACCATAGCGGTGGCCTGACCGGAGCCGCAGATGGCGCCGAACAGGGCGGAGGCCACGGTGGAGGTGACGGCCAGACCGCCGGGCTGGCGGCCCAGGAAGCGCCGGGCGGCGCCGTAGGCGTCTGTTGTCAAGCTGCCTGTCACCGCGAAATCTCCCATGAGCATGAACATGGGCAGCACGGCCAGGGAGTAGGACATGGCCGTGGAGATGGGCCCGGTTTTCAGGAAGGTGATGCCCAGGGTGAAGCCCTTCATCAGGGCGATGCCCACCACGCCGGAGATGATGAAGCAGAAGGACAGGTTCACGCCGAGGAACATCAGCACCAGCATGAGGATAATGCCGATGAGACCGGCGGTAGTCGGGGAGATGCTCATGACAGCTCGACCTCGCTTTCGGGGAGTTGGGCGGCATCCTCGCCGGTGGGGTCGTTGGCGTGGATGCGCTTGTAGCAGATGCCCTCGTAGAGATCCTTGATCACCAGCAGCAGGAACTCGACGGTGAACAGGCAGATGGCGATGAAGCAGAACAGATAGAAGGGGCCGTAGGGGATGCGGACCACCTCGGTGGCGCTGTGGAGATTGGCCAGATTCTTGGCCGTGGACTGAAAAACCTGGGAGGCCAGCAGAACGCTGGCGACGCAGCACAGCAGATTGCCGATGGCGGTGACGAACAGACGGGCGCGGGGCTTCATGTGCTCCAGGACCACGGGGACGATGACGCATTTGCGCTCCCGAATGGCCATGCACAGGCCGCCGTAGACAAAGACGGCCATGGCCACCTGAACATACTCGGAAGCGCCGCGCAGGGCGCTTCCGAATATGTACCGGCCGATGGAGTCTACAGTGCTGGTCAGGGCAATGAGAGCCACGGCGATCATGGCCAGGATCATAAAGATCCGGGTGATCCAGCCGATGACCTTGTCAATGCCGGCAAAGACTTTTTTCATAGAATGGTTACCTCCAAGAACGGGTCGGCAGGCTTCTTCCTCTCCGGGACAGGCTTACATGCCCAGCCGATAGTAGGACAGGACGGTGTTGATATAGTCGATGATCTCCTGGCCGTTGTAGCCCATAGAGTCCACCTTGCTGATCCACTCCTGGGTCAGGGGCTCGCAGGCGTTCTTCATGGCCTGCACGTCGGCGTCGCTCAGCTCCACCAGGGTCATGCCGTTGCTGACCAGATAGTCGATGTTCTCCAGCATGGCCTCGGTCTGGTTCCACTTGCTCCAGTTCAGATGCTCCTCGTTGACCTCCAGGAAAGCGGTCTGGATGTCGGCGGGCAGGCTGTTCCAGGTGTCCTTGTTCATGATCATCATGATGACGCCGCCGAACAGATACTGGTTCACCAGATAGGGGGCGCACTCGTTGAAGGCCTGGGCGCGGATCATGACGGGGGAGGACATGGCGGCCTCCACCACGCCGGTGTCCAGAGACAGGTACACGTCGCCCAGGGGCATGGTCATCACGGTGGCGCCGATGCGCTCCACCAGGGAGGCGCCCACGCCGGAGGTGGCGCGGACCTTTCTGCCGGCCAGGTCGGCGAGGGAGTTGACGGGCTGGGCGGAGAAGATCATCTGCATGTCGGTGGAGTACATGAACATGGGCTGGAAGTCGGCCAGCTCCTTGTCCAGGTAGCCCGCGCGCCACACGGCGTTGATCATGTCAGTGCCCTC
>CAVJBM010000157.1:0-10419 GCA_963647775.1 Anaerovibrio sp. | reverse complement strand
GTCAGATTGCCGCCCGTGACCTTGATGGCGGGGGCGGCGGAAAGCTCTGTGCCGTTGCCATCCGCACCGTTGATCACAGCGGCATCCGCAATGATCAGCGTACCGCCGCTGACGGTCAGAGCTGCGTCGCCGATGTTGCCGCCGGGGCATTCCAGAGTGATCCCGTTCATGTACAGCGTGACGGTCTTTTCCGGATGGTTAAATACGACAGAGTTCAGCCAGAGGGTCTTATACACGTATTCATCATCTGCATAGGACACCAGCTTCAGCCATTCGGCCTCGCCGTTGGCGGCTTTTTCAAAAGCAGCTTCGTAATTGCCCTTGTCGTACAGATTGCCCTCGCTGTCGGTCATGACAGGTATGAACGCGCAGACAGAGCACTCGCCGTTGGTTTCATCGTAATTATGCGTCTCCCCGTCGCCGGATGCGTAGCCGCAGACGGAGCAATACGTGTTGGTGTGGCCCTTTCCGTTGGTGGTGGGGACGTAGCCGGTACCAAGTTGGTCGTGCTCATCATTCTCGGTGTGTCCACAGTCCTTACATGTAAGTGTGTGTGGTTTCATCGACCGACACGGCCCAGTCGTGCTCTCCTTCGCACTCCTCCGCCCTCACGGCCCTGATTGCCACCGGCAGCAGCGCCAGGCACAGGGCCAGGACCAGAAGCAGCTTGAATACTCGTTTTTTCATAAACGTCCTCCTTTTGATTTGCGATCTGCTTCATGCCCGCCGGGCGGGCGCTGTTTACGGGTCCTCCGGGATGAGCCACAGCTTTTTCGCCGCGGTGCGCGCCTCGCTGCGGCGGCTGACCCCCAGCTTATCCAGGATGTGGCTCACGTGGGTCTTGACGGTGGGCAGCTTGATGTTCATGATCTGCCCGATCTCCGCGTTGCTCTTGTCGGCGCACAGCAGGCGGAGGATCTGGAGCTCCGTGGCGGTAAGGGCCTCCGCCGGGGCCAGCCGGGGCTGGAGCATGGCGGGGTAGCAGGCGGCCTGGGCCCGGGTGTCGGCCATGAGCCGCTTGAACCAGGCGGGGTCGCCGGGCCAGGTCAGGTCCTCCAGCGGGGGGAGGACGGCGGCGCCGTAGCCGCTGACGGTGCGGATGAATTGATACTCCTCCGCCGCGGACAGGGCGGCGGTGAGGGCGGCCCGCCAGCCCTCGTCCCCCTTGCGGAAGAGGGCGACGGCCCGCAGCACGTTCAGGTGGATGCCGTCGATATGGCGGCCGCAGATGCGGCAGTAGGGCTCCAGCGGGGCGATGGTGAGCAGGGCGGCGTCCGGCCGGCCGTCGGCCAGCTCCACCATGGCCTGGGTGAAGTACTGGTAGCGCTTCATGACGTTCAGGCGGATGGGGTCCCGTGGGGCCTTTTCGCGGTACCAGGCGTCGGCGGCGTCCAGCTCGCCGGTGAGCAGATCGATGCGGCAGATGAGCGCGTCCATATTGGACAGGAAGCGGGACAGGCCGCGCTGGGCGAAGCGCTCCCGCAGGGAGTAGGCGGTGCGGCGGGCGTCGTCGGGCTGGCCGCCGGCCAGCTGGCTGCGGACCAGCAGGGCAGTGGCGGCGAATTCGATATCCGGCGTGCCGCTGCACTGGATCTCGTTCATGCGGGAGATGAGGGCCAGCATCCGGCTGGAGATGTCCTCGCCCTTTTCGAACTTGCTCTCGGTGATGGCGCAGTCGGCCAGGCCCACGCCATCCCGGCCCAGGACGGCCTCCGCCGGGGCGCGGAGGGTCTTGTAAAGCAGGTCGTCCTTCCGGCTCCAGTCGGAGAAATCCTTGCCGCCGTTCATGATGCTGGGCAGGCTGCTGGTGACGGAGAAGGGGGGCAGCTTCAGCTTGCGGTCCCGCAGCAGGCGAAAGACCGCCGGGAAGGTCTCGATCAGGCCGGTGACCCCCCGCTGGGGCAGGGAGATGTCCAGCCAGGCCAGGCGGCTCTGGGCCTGGACCCGGGCGGCGTCCTGCCGGCCGCAGCGGTCGGCGAACTGCACCAGTTCCTGGTACCACCGCTCGGAGCCCTGATAGTCCGCCGCCAGGGCGCACAGCATGCTCATCCCCTGCATCAGGGCGGGGGAGGCGAGGATCTCCGACTCGGGCAGGCTGCGGTAGTACTGCTCCACCTCGCTGTAGTGGCCCATGCCGGGGTGAATCTCCGCGTTGCGGATGAGCAGTTCGGAGACCTTCGAGTGGTCCCCGCCCCGGGTGTAGCACTCCAGCGCGTGGGAGAAGTCCTCTTTCAGTTCGTAGTACAGCCCGCCCCGGCTGAACAGGGCCCGGCGCTTTTCCTCGGTGTACTCCCGGTCCAGCTCCCACAGCAGGAAAGCGCGGAACTGCGGCCAGAAGCGGAAGCGCTGCACGCCGTCGTGCCGGAGCATGGTGGTGTTGCGCTGGAGCCAGTCCAGCAGCTCCCCGGCCCGGGGGTCGCCGCTGACCATGCGGGCCATCTCCAGGTCGAAGCTTTCAAAGGGCGCCAGTTCCAGCAGGAAGCGCCGGACGGGCAGGTCAAAGCGGCGGTAGACGGCGGTCTCAAAATAGACGAACACCTCCCGGAAAACCTGATCCACCAGGTCCGGGCGGAAGGGCCGTCCGGCGGCCATCAGCCGGGCGGTGATGACCAGGCCCGGGGGGTAGCCGACGGATTCCTTCAGGATGCCGGTGATCTCGGAGTCGGTCACCGGGGCTCCGTCGGCAGGGGGGAGGGCGAAGTCCGGCTCGGCGGCGCTCCGCCGCAGGGCCGGGCGGCCGGCTAGCAGGGCGTCGGCCAGGGTGGTCTTTCCGAAGCCGCAGGGGGCGCTGAAAAAGAGGACGCGGCCCCGGTCCAGAAAACGGTCAAATTCCTGTGCCGCAGCGGGTTTGATGATGACGTTGGATGACATGGCCTCACTCCTTTTTCCGGCTTGGGCGGCGCCCGCAGGGTACCCTGCGGCAACAGGGGAGCGTGCTCCCCTGTAATGGCGCTATAAGCTGATGATATTATATCAGGGTTGGGCTAAAATGTAAATCATCCCAAAGTATGAGTTTCACGGATGACGGCAGAAAAAGCGCCGCCGCTCCTGCGAGCGGCGGCGCCTGGCACAAGTAAGCCTGTAAGCCGGGTTCTGTCCTTTAAGACAGCCATCTATCTTGGCGCGCCGTTGCCGGCGCGCTCCAGCCACCTCCACAACGCGGCCGGGCCGGCCATGTGCGTTTCCACGGTGTTGCTCCGGATAGAGTTTACAGCGATGAGCAGTTCCCAGTCATCGGGCGGGTGCTTGTCTCCGCCTTTCCACCCTTACTCCGCGGCCCGGAGGCCGCGGGGCGGTATATCTCTGTTGCACTTTTCCTAAGGTCACCCTCGGCGGATGTTATCCGTTATCCTTGCCCTGCGGAGCCCGGACTTTCCTCATGGACGGCCTTTCGGCCTGCCCACGCGGCTGTCCAGCTTACTTGCCGCACCATTTTACTCTAACTCGGCGCAAAAGTCAACGGCAACAGAGGGGCCGCCCCCGGCGGAGCCGGGAGCGGCCTTGAAAGGCAGGATCACTTTTTGTGGGCGGCGCGGCGCTTTTCCAGCTCCTCCCGGGCCAGATCGGCGGCGGCCTTCAGGTCCTCCATGCGGATGCGGGTGCGGGGGCTGAAGCTCATGCCGGCGTAGTGCCTGCGGTAGCGGCGGCTGTACTTCTCCAGCCGGGCGCTGCTGTCCAGATACCGCTGGCGCAGATTGGCGGCGGCGGCCTCCCGCCGGCTGTCCAGCTCGGCCTTGCCCAGGGAAAGCTGCAGCTGCATCTCCTCCTTGGCCTTGGCCATGGCGTTGGTGAACTTGGTCATCAGGGCCAGGCCGCGGATGGTGAACGCCGCGTCCACCAGGAAGATGACCGCAAAGCCGATGCACAGCGGGACGATCCACGGCTGGGGGATCTTGTGGTACAGCCTTTCCACCGGCGGGTGGACCCAGTACAGGATGATGTAGGAGAGCACGCCCCACAGCAGGGCCATCCACAGGCAGACCCGGCCCTTCAGGTTGAAGCGGTAGCGGCTGTAGTCCCAGTATTTCACGTGGGTGGTGACCTCCAGCAGCCAGCCCACGAAATACTCCCACGCGGTCATGACCACGGTGGCCACCACGTAGAACAGGAACAGGTTGCCCATGAGCGGCTCGAAGAACAGGATCATCAGTGTGGCGCCGAAGCCGTAGATGGGGCAGACGGGGCCGTAGAGGAAGCCCCGGGGCACGATGTGCCCGGCGGGGACGGAGCAGTAGATGGTCTCGCACACCCAGCCCAGGAAGGAGTAGAGGGTGAAGTACAGAAACAGTTCCGTAATGGGATGACCCAGGATCATTGCGCACCCTCCGTTTCTCCGGCGTCCTCCGCCAGCAGCACGCCGAGGATGCCGTTGTAGATGCGGTCCGGGTGGTCGGTGAACCGCTGGGCGATGTCTCTGCCGTCCTTTTCCGAGGCGGCCAGCAGGGACAGGGTGAACAGGCTGCCCTGATCGTCGTCCAGGGTCAGGCAGACGGTAAAGCTGCCGTCGTGGCCGGGGATGAGCTCGCTGCGGACCTGGGCCTTGCGCTTGAGGGCCGCGTTCAGCGGGGCCAGCCGCTGGTCGCACCGGCGGCGGATGACCGAGGGCAGGCTGCTCTCCAGATCGGCGCTGCTACGGCGGCCCTTGTCGGTGGCCCAGTAAAAATCGCCGCTTTTGGAGGCGTGCTCGCTGTCCAGCAGCTCGGAGACCCCCTCCGCGAACAGGAAATAGTCCACACCGCTGTCGCACATGACCAGGTCGGTCAGGGTGGCGAAGTCGATGGGGGCCGCCACGTGGGACAGGATATAGAGCGTCAGCATTTTGATGTCAAGCTTACCGTGGATGAAGCCGGGGCGCGGCATAGCATCTCCTCCTTTGTATGGGACATCACAAAGCATTATAGCGGAAATCCGCCCCGCTTACAAGAGGGGAAATGAGACTTACGCCAGGGTCTGCCGGGTGATCAGGGCCTCATACAGCCGGACCAGGTGGGCCCAGGTGGCCCGGTCCAGGGCGCCGGCGCTCTCGGACAGCAGGGCGGCCTCCTGGAGGGCCAGGATGTTCCGCTGGGTGGCCCCGGCGTTGCAGCGGTCCGCGGGGCAGACCTCCAGATTGGAAAAGCTGTCCGCCAGGGCGGTGAACATGGCCTGAGCCAGCAGCACGGCGTCGGAGGACTCCCCCGGCGGGGTGGCGGCAAAGCCGTGGGGGAACACACGCAGGGCAGGGGGCTCGCTCCGGTGGAGCAGATGGCCGGCGTAGGCATCCATGATGGCGTTCCACAGCTCCTCGTCCACCACGCCGGTCACCGGCGGGTGGCGGTCCCGCTGGAAGAGCATCACGGCCTCCAGCGTGGCCTCGTCAAAGACGCCGCTCTCCCGCAGGACAGGCAGGGAGGACGGCTCCTCCCGGGCAAGCTGATTGAGCACATATTGCAGACTTTGTACCGGATTCATGGGCTTCACTCCTCAGTCCCGGCTGCCCAGGGAGAGCTCATACCCCGGGTACTGGCCGGATAAGATGGCGTCCTCCACCTCGGCGGGATAGATGGGCAGGGACAGGTCCCCCCGCAGGGCGGTGGCGGCGGACTTATAGGTCTCATAGATGGTCTGGGAGGTGGCGGCGTCCACCGCGCCGGTGACGGGCAGGCCCAGCGCCTCCTGGGCGTCCGCCACCGCCTGGCGGGTGGCGGGGCCGTAGATGCCGTCGATGGCCAGGGCGGGGACGCTGTAGCCCACGGCGCTGAGGATGGAGAGGAAGTATTGCAGGGCGGACACCATGGGCCCCGTGTCCCCCTCCCGCAGGTTCTCCGTGATGGGCGTGGCTACGGTATAATACCGCTGGCCCTCGCTGACCAGCTCCGACAGGTCGCTGAGCCCCACGTACAGGAACACCAGCTTATACCAGGTGGCCTGGCCTACCACGCCGTCCTGCGCCAGGTTGAACACCCTCTGGAACGTTCTGACCGCGCTCTCCGTCTGCCGGTTGAAAAAGCCGTTTACCGGGTCGATGCGGGGGATGGCGGGGTAGCTGCGGCCCACCCGGTTGAGCATCACCTGCAGCACGGTGACGTACTGCCCGTAGCTGCCCCGGCGCAGGGGAGAGCCGGGGTAGGACTCCGCGATGTCCCGGATGGGCGCGTTGGACACCAGTTCGATGTCGTCCCCGTAGTAGTGCCGCAGGATATCTATATAGTTGTACCCCTGCTTGGCCAGGCTCTCGCTCCCCCACTGGGAGAGCCCGTCGCAGGTGGTGGTGGTCCCGTTGCAGAACCGGGCGGACAGGGGCTCCACCGTGCCCTTGCGCCGGATGTAGGTGTTGAACAGCTCATCCACCAGCCGGTCCACATTCTCAAAGGTGCTGCGTCCCTTGATGAACTTCTGGTCGTTCTGGGTGGAGCCGGTGATGTCGAAGGAGTAGCCCCGGCTGCGGTAGTATTCGGTGTACACCCGGTTGAGGGCGAAGGAGACCTGGGCCAGGATATTGGCCCGCAGGGCGGCCTCGCTCCAGGTGGGATAGATCTCGGAGGAGGCCACGTTTTTGATGTAGTCCGGGAAGGAGACGGTCACATCCTCCGCCCACTGGCTCGCGGGGCCGGTGTGGACGGTGATGGTCCTCGGGATGTAGGGAATGACCGTGATCGGCATGAAAAGCTCACCGCCTTTACAGTGGCTGGGGCGTCACGCGCACCATGCCGCTGTCGCTGTCCTGGCTGTCGCCCCCGGGCGGGAGCGGCCGCAGGGGGACGTCCTGCACGGTGGTGATGCCGGGAAAGACCTGCACCTGCTCGAAGAGCGCCAGATAATAGCCCGGGTGCTCCACCAGAATGGTGTAGCTGGCAAAGGGCGCGGAGGCCGGGTCGGGGGACTCGCTCCCCGCCAGAGGCGGCGCGGACAGCTCGATGGGCAGGGTGGCGCCGCTGCGGTCGGTGAGGCGGATGGCCTCCAGCTTCTGCCCGCCGCCCGGCTCCGGCAGAGCGACAATAACTGTGGCTCCCTCGATGGGAAGCTGGGCCTGGGAGAGAAAAACACGGATGATCAGACTGCCGTCCTGCGGCATAAGACCCCCTCCATTCAAAATGATTGTTAAAAAAATTGACAAGTGGCGGGAAATCCGCTACAATATCCTCAAAAGTATGCGGCGACCCCGCGGGAGGAATGGACAACATGAAGAAAGAAAAAATATCATCTGCGGTGATCCGCAGGCTGCCCCGATATTACCGCTACCTCAACGACCTGCACGGCAGCGGGATCGTCCGGGTGTCGTCGGAGTCCCTGGCCCGGTCCATGGGCCTTACGGCCTCCCAGATCCGGCAGGACCTCTCCTGCTTCGGCGGCTTCGGCCAGCAGGGCTACGGCTACAATGTGGCCCGCCTGCGGGACGAGGTGGCCGCCATCCTGGGCATGAACGAGAACCACACGGCCATCATCCTGGGGGCCGGCAATCTGGGCCAGGCCCTCATCGAGAATTTCTCCTTCCGCTCCAACGGCTTCCGGCTCACCGCGGCCTTTGACGTGGACCCCCTCCTGGTGGGCACCCGGCTGGGGGGCGTCCCCGTCTACCATATCGACATGCTGGAGAGCTATATGGAGGGCCACCGGGTGGACGTGGGGGTGCTCACGGTGCCCTCCGCCGTGGCGTCCGACTCCGCCCAGAAGCTGGTGCGGCTGGGGGTGTCCGGCATCTGGAACTTCACCAACGTGGAGTTCCCGGAGCTGGACGCCGAAAAGGTGAAGGTGGAGAACGTGCACTTTGCCGACAGCCTGCTGACGCTGAGCTACATGATCTCCGAGGGCTGAACCATGAAAAAGCGCGCTGTTATCCTGACCGTATGCTGTGCTCTCCTGGCCTGCTGCCTGCTGCCGGTGTTCGGCAGCGGCGGGAGCGACAATGCCCTGGTCACAAAGTCCTACCTGGAAAAGACCTTTTTCGGCCAGCTGACGGCGGCCGTCTCCGGCTGGGTGGCGGACGCCCGGGAGAGCCTGCTGGTGCAGGAGGAGGAGCGGCTGGATGATCTGGGCCGCGGCTATCTGGAGCAGCTGGGGCAGGACGCGGTCCCCGCCGGGATGCAGGCCACGGCGGTCTTTGCCGACGGCGGGGGAGAGCGGCATGACACCATCTCCCTCCTGGCAGGCTCCGGGCTGATCTGGCACACCGGCACGGGGGCCGTCAGCGGAACGCTGGTGGACCTGACCGACGGGGCCGAGCTGGCTTCCTCCGGGGCGCTGGCCGAGGGCCACCGCTATCTGGCGGTCCAGGACACGGTGATCACCGTCACCTCCCTCACTGCCCGCTGGGCGGTGGAGGGCGTCTGGGCCACCACATCGGACGGGATCTCTATCAAGGATATTCCCTTTACAGACGTTGCGGCCACAAGCTGGTACTACGAAAACGTGGTCTATGTCTACAACCGCGACCTGTTCAACGGCACCACCGCCACCACCTTCTCGCCCCTGTACACCATGGACCGCAACATGCTCACCACGGTGCTCTACCGTATGGAGGGGGAGCCTGCTGCGGCGGGCCCCGCCGGCTGCGCCGACATCGAGGCGGACCGCTGGTATACCGACGGCGCGGTGTGGGCGGTCAGCTGCGGCATCGTGAACGGCATGGTGGACGACGGGCTGTTCCACCCGGAGCAGAAACTCAAGCGCGAGGAGATCGCGCTGATGCTCTATCAATATGCGGCCTGGCTTGGCCTTGATACCTCCGCCCGCTCGGACCTGTCCGCCTTCTCTGACAGCGATGCCATCTCCGGCACGGCCCGGGAGGCCATGTCCTGGGCGGCGGCCCTGGGGATCTTCCGGGGGTACAGCGGGATGCTGGGCCCGGGCGAGAACGTGGAGCGGGCCCAGGTGGCGGCTCTGCTCCAGCGGTTTGAGGAGTGGATGGGCTGAACCGGCCGGCGGAAAAATTTTTCGGGGAAACGGAAAAAAGGGCTTGCATTTTGGAACCGACTGTGCTATATTAACTTAGCTGTCCGAAAGACGGTATGCGCCAGTAGCTCAGCTGGATAGAGTGTTTGGCTACGAACCAAAAGGTCGGGGGTTCGAGTCCCTTCTGGCGTACCAGAAAAAGCGTTGTAACTTCAAGGGTTACAGCGCTTTTTCTTTTTCTCCGGGAGGCAGAGCAAGAGCGGTTTGCTCGAAAAAACGCACAAAAAAGCGCACAGATTTGAAACCCAAAGCCGATAGCGTTGGTAACACCGAAAGAAAGGGTGCTATCAATGGCGAGTATTAGGGAGAACAAGAGGAACGGGAAAACGGTTTCCTACCGCTTTACAACTTGCCTGGAGCGGGACGCGCAGGGGAAGCAGGTGCGGCAGTATAAAACATGGACGCCTGCGGCAGGATTGACCCCGTCAAAAGCGAAGAAAGCAACGGAACGTGCGGCTCGTGAGTGGGAGCAGGAGGCGAGGGCAGAGTTTGCGGCGAAAAGGGATGGACGATCCATTGAGATACCACCGGAGAAACGCCGCGACAGCTTTTCGGAATTTGTCCAACAAGTTTGGTTTCCCTTTGAGATTGACAACGGAGAACGAAAGCCCGGCACAATGACCTTTTACCGTTCTATGACAAAATTGATCTTGGAGTATTTCGGCACGGCCTGTTTGCAGGACGTTACGCCTACGGACATTCAAAAATACCTGCTGTACTTGCGGGCAGAAAAGGGATTGTCACCCAAAACGCTGCGCCACCAGTACGCAGTTTTGAAGCTGATTTTTAACAATGCCGAACGGCGCGAACTGATAGCAAAAAATCCGATGGAACAGGTGGACACGCCGAAACTGCAAAAACACCCGGTTGACGCATTGAGTGGGCAGGAGGCAAGGGTCTTTTTCCGGGCAATCAGCGAGTGCCCCCTTGATTTCCGCTGTATCCTCCAACTGTTGATTACAACGGGAATTCGGCGCGGTGAGTGCGCGGGATTAAAATGGAAGGATATCGACCCAACGAATCGAACCATTCAAATCGAGCGAAATGTGACCTACTCATCGGGAAACGGCATTGTAATAGGCTCACCGAAAACGCAGAACAGTGTGCGTGTGGTTCCAATCATGGACAGCACTTTAACTCTCTTGTCACAGTATAGGAGAGAGGTACAAAAAGAACACCCGGATATTTTGCTGAACGAAGCCTACTTGTTCCCCAATACGGCCAGTGTATTTGAACCAAGGGACCCCAATACGATCACCCGGCGGGTCAAGCGGTTTATGAAGCGCAGCGGCCTGCCAGACCTCTCGCCCCACGACTTGCGCCATTCCTGCGCCACGCTGCTGCTGGCACAGGGGGCGGACATCAAGAGCGTGCAGGAGATTTTGGGGCACGCAGACGCCAGCACAACGCTGAATTTCTATGTGAAGTCTGATCTGCGGCAAATGCGGGCGGCGGCAGAGAAATACGCGGCGGCGTTTAACCTGTGAG
>CAVJBM010000156.1:0-9621 GCA_963647775.1 Anaerovibrio sp. | reverse complement strand
TGCTCCAGCTGGTGTTCATCCCCCTGGTCATGATCGCCCTGGACCGCACCGGCGCCGTGAAGTTCAGCCGGAAGCCCCAGACGGAGACCGTTTCTTGAGCGAGAAAATCCAACGCCCCGCAGTCTTATGACTGCGGGGCGTTTTTTGCGTTACAGGGTGCGCAGCACATCCTCCACCCGGCGGCAGCGGCGGGGGAAGCGCTCCTTCAGGGCGGGGGCGGCCCCCTCCATCAGGCAGGGCATCCCCGCCAGGGTGAGCATGGGCACGTCGTTCCAGTTGTCGCCGAAGGCCATGACCTCCGCCGGGGGGATGTCCAATGCGGCGCACAGGGCCCGCAGGCCGTCCCCCTTGTCCGCCAGGCCGAAGTCCAGCCACTTGGCCCCGGCCACGGCGGCGTGGAACGTGCCGCCCCAGCGGGGGATCAGGCCGGCCTCCGGCTCCGCCGTGCCGCTTCTGCACCAGGCGGACACCTTCAGGATGTCCTCCGGCACGTCCTCCGGGCGGGGAAGCACGGCGGTGTTGTTGCCCACAAAATAGCGGATATGGTCGATGATGTCCGGCTCCTTGGGGCAGAGGTAGCTGGTGTCCGCCCCGGAGATGAGCACCTCGCAGTCCGGCCGGGCCAGGATGTCCCGGCAGAGGGCGATGGCCGCGGCGCGCTCCATGGGCACACTGGCCAGCAGGGGGCCGGGGTCCCCGGGGCCGAACACCGCCCCGCCGTTCTCGCAGAGGTAATAGAGCCGGTCCGCCAGGGGGGCGAACAGCCGGCGGAGACTGCTGTACTGCCGGCCGCTGGCGGGGGCGAAGCGGACGCCCTTTTGGGCCAGGCGGCCGATCTGGCGGAAGATCTCCGGGCTGATGGTCCGCTCCTCCCCCTGGAGGAGGGTGCCGTCAATGTCGCAGATGATGAGCCGGGGGGTCATGGGCGGCCCTCCTCTCCGGGGCCGGGGAAAAGGGCCAGCAGGCCGCCGATGTCCTGCGCCCAGGTGTCCCCGGGCAGAGCCTTCGCCGCGGGGCCGAAGGCCACGGTGAACATTCCGGCGGCCTTTCCCGCCGCCACGCCGGCGGCGGCGTCGTCCACGGCGGCGCACCGGGCGGGGGCCAGCCCCAGCATCCCGGCGGCGGCCAGAAAGATCTCCGGGTCGGGCTTGGAGCGGGTGATGCAGCTGCCGTCCGCCGCCGCGTCCAGCAGGGCCCCCAGGCCGGTGCGGGCCAGAATGAGGGGGGCGTTTTTGCTGCCGGAGGCCAGGGCCAGCCGGTAGCCCCGGCGGCGGAGTTCCGTCAGGGCGTCCCGCACCGCCGGGGAGAGGTCCGCCGGGGTCATGCCCGCCAGATAGGCTTGATAGGCGCGGTTCTTTTCCTCCGCCAGGGCGGCCTTTTCCTCCGGGGAGAAGGAGCGGCCCGCCCCCTCCAGCACGATGTCCAGGCTGGCCATCCGGGACACGCCCCGGCAGCGGTCCCCCTGCTCCCGGGTGAAGGGGATGCCCAGCCGGCGGGCCAGGGCCTGCCAGGCCAGAAAGTGAAATTCATCGGTGCGGACCAGCACGCCGTCCAGATCCAGCAGGATCCCTTCGATCATGAAAACGCTCCCTTTCCGCCGTTACCGGCTGGTGTCCTGATACTCCGAGGGGGTGACCCCCACCGTTTTCTTGAAGGTGGAGGAGAAATAGGTGATGTCCCGGTAGCCCACCTGCTCGGCCACCTCGTAGACCTTCATGCGGCCGCCGCGCAGCAGCTCCATGGCCTTGTGCATCCGGTAGCGGGTGAGGTAGCTCAGCAGGGTGTAGTCGGTCTCCTTTTTGAACACGTGGCTCAGGTGCCCCTCGCTGAGGCCCATGGCCTGGGCGATCTCCCCCACGGTGAGGCTGGGGTCCCCGTAGTGGCCGCCGATGTAATCCATGGCCTCCAGCACATAGCGGCTCTTGTCCCCCTTTTTCAGTTCCGGCAGGAGGGAGGGCCGGGCCTCGCCGCCGTCGGCGGCCTCCAGCCGGGCCCGCAGCCGGTTCACCGCCTGCTCCAGCTCCCCGTCGTGAAAGGGCTTCAGCAGGAAGTCCACCGCCCCCAGGCGGAGGGCGGTCTGGGCGTAGGAGAAGCTGTCATAGGCGGTGAGGATGATGACAAAGGCGCGGTTGCCCTGCTCCCGCAGGCGGGTGAGCATCTCCAGCCCGTCCATTTTGGGCATTTTCAGGTCGGTGATGATGAGGGTGGGCTGATACCGCTCTACCGCCTCCAGAGCCTCCTCGCCGTTGGCGGCCTCCCCCACCACCACGCAGTCCAGCGCGGCCCAGTCCACCGCCAGCACGATGCCCTTGCGGATCATCTCCTCGTCCTCTACCACCAGGACCTTCAGCATGGGGTATCCTCCTTTCGTTCCAGGGGCAGGGCCGCGGTGATCACCGCCCCCGCCCGGCCGGGCAGGTTGTCCAGGTACAGGCCGCAGCCCGCCCCGTAGTATTTGCGCAGAATGGTGTCCACATTGTAAAGCCCCAGATGGCCCCGGGCCCGCTGCTCATCCTGCCGGCTGTAGGGGCCGACGAGCTCCGGCGGCAGGCCGGAGCCGTTGTCCGCCACGGTGATGCGCAGGGTGCCGGGCGGGTCCTCTCGGGCGGTGAGGACGATCTCGCCGTTCTCCACCCCCTCCAGCCCGTGGAGAATGGCGTTCTCCACGATGGGCTGGAGCATCATCTTGGGCACAAGGCAGTCCGCCAGTTCCTCCGGGATGTCCAGCCGGAAGGCGAAGGCCCCCGACATGCGGATGCGCTGGATCTCGATGTACCGCTCCAGCAGCTCCGCCTCCCGCCGGAGGGGGACGAACTCCTCCGGGGAGATGCAGAAGCGCAGGATGTCCGCCAGGTCGGTGGCCATCACCGCCACCTGGGGCACCTGATTGATCTTGCTGATCCACTTCATGGTGTCCAGGGTGTTGCACAGGAAGTGGGGGTTCAGCTGGGCCTGGAGCATCCGGATCTGGGCCTGGTTCAGCTCCCGCTGGTTCTCCACCAGGGCCTCCTGATTGCGGCGCAGGTCGGCCACCATGCCGTTGAAGCCGCGGGCCAGCTCCCCCAGCTCGTCCTCCGACGCGGGCTGGACGTAGGCGTCCAGATCGTTGGCGGCCACCTGCTCCATGCCCCGGCGCAGCCGCTCGATGGGGCGGAACAGCTGGCGGCTGAGCCGCAGACTCAGCAGCACGGAGATGAGCACGCACACCAGGGCGCTGGACAGGCTGACGGTGTACAGCAGCCGGCGGGTGCCCTGGTTGAACACCTGGGGTCGCTCCAGCACCACATAGAGCCCGGTGCCCTCGTGCCGGCCGACGCTGAAGAGGAAATCCTCGGACACGCCGTCCAGGCCGCCGCGGTCCAGCAGCTGGGCCCGCAGCCTGGAGGCCAGGGAGGCCGCCTGGGCGGGCTGGGTGCAGTAGATGGGCCGCCAGTACTCGCTGAGCAGGAGCAGCTCGTTCTGGGCGCCGTACTTGCCCTCGAACAGCTGGCGCAGATTGCTCTGGTACAGGCTGATGACCAGATAGCCCGCCAGGGCGCCGTCCCGCCCGTACAGGGGGGAGGCCCCCAGCAGCAGGGGCGTGCCCTCGTCCCCCGGGTCCTCGCAGGCGGTAAAGGTGAGGGCGCCCGTCCGCCGTGCGGCGGCCAGCACCCCCCAGTCGGCGGAGAGCCGGGCCCGGGGCGCGGCGCTGCGGGTGGAGTAAAGCTGGGTGCCGCCGGCGTCGTAGAGGTCGAAGCGGGCATAGACCCGCATCCCGTCGGTGGCGCTGTACAGTTCGTTGTACACCTGGGTGCTGGCGGTGGTGCCGCTGGCCAGGGCGTCGGTCACCAGGGCGTCCCGCCGGAGGGCCTGGGCGGCCTCCTGGAAGGAGGTGCAGACCGAGTCCAGGGTCTGGAGCAGGTGCTCCAGATTTTCCGCGGCGCGCTTCTCCCCGTCGCTGGCCAGGCGCAGCCGGAAGATCTGCACCAGCATGACGGAGCAGAGCAGCAGCGGGATCAGGGACGCGGCCAGGATGGCCCGGAACTGCTTTTGACGGAAGGAATGGCGTGATCTCATGCGCCGCCCTCCTCTCCGCCCAGGTGGAAGGCCCAGGCCGTGAGCATGGCGTCGTGCAGGCCGCTGGCCCAGGCCACGTCATAGCCGGCCATGGGCAGCTCGTCCAGGGGGGCCAGGGCGGGGGCGGCGGCCACGTCGGAGCGGACGGAGCGGCGGTAGAACCGGTCCACCAGCAGGCGCTGCACGTCGGCGCAGGCGGTGAAGTCCAGAAAGCGGCGGGCGTTGTCGGCGTGGGGCGCGCCCTTCACCAGGGCCCCGCCGTCGGGCACGGCGCTGGTGCCCTCGGCAGGGTAGACCAGGGCGATGCTGTCCCCGGCGGCGATGCGCTGCATGGCGGTCTCCTCCAGGGTGACGCCCACCAGGGCGCTGCCGCCGGCCACCGCCGTGAGCACCGCGCCAGAGCTGTCCAGCTGAACGCCGTCCAGATTGTAGGCCAGGGCCTGGAGACTGTCCTCCCACGGGCCGCCCAGGGCCTGGGCCAGGGTGGCCAGGCCAGTGAAGGAGGAGCCGGAGATGGCCGGGTCGGCAAAGGCGATCTTCCCCCGGAACTCCGGGGAGAGCAGGTCCCGCCAGCCGGTGACCGCCCCGGCGTCCACCAGCTTGGTGTTGTAGATGAGGACCACCGGCAGGGCGGAGAAGGGGGTCCACAGGTCGTCGGGGGAGCGGTACTGGGCCAGCAGCCCCTCCGCCTCCGCGCAGCGGTAGGGGGTGAACAGCTCCCGGCGGGACTCCAGGCTCTCCACGCCGCCGCCGAACATCACGTCCGCCCGGGGGGCGTCCTGCTCCCGCTCGATGCGCTCCAGCAGCTCGTTGGTGCCGCCGGACACCACGTCCACCCAGATGCCCGTGCGCTCCTCAAATTCCTTGATGATGGGCCAGTAGACCTCCTCCTTGTGGGAGGTGTAGACCACCAGCCGGTCCTCCTCCGCGGGGGCGAAGGAGGCGGCGCTGCTGTCCGTCTCCCCGGCGCAGCCGGACAGCAGCAGAAGGCAGGCCAGCAGCAGCGCGGTCAGCTTTTTCACGGTATCACCTCCCGGAAGTTCTCTCAGTTTCACCATTATAACACACCCCCGGGGGGATTTTCACTACAAATCGCAGAGGAATCGCAGAAGAAAACAAAAAAACGCAGTTTTGTCCCCTGTTGTTTCCAGCCCGCGGACAGTATTATAAAAATAACAACCGGGCCGTCTCTTGCGGGCTCGAATTTGTGAAAAATGCAACAAGGAGGAACAACCATGAAAAAGATCGTTGCCCTGCTCCTGGCCGCTGCCATGGCCTTCGCCCTGGTGGCCTGCGGCGGGAACAACCCCACCCCCAGCAATTCCGCCAACCCCTCCCCCTCTCAGGACGTGACCGAGCCCACCCAGCCCGGCACCGAGCCCGATGAGCCTGAACTCACCGCCGTTCAGAAGATCATCAAGGAAGCCGAGGGCATGACTCTGGAGGAGCTGGCCAAGAAGGCCATCGAGGAGTCCAACGGCAAGATGTTCTACGGCGTGGGCAACTCCAGCCGCGGCAAGTCCGCCCTGCCCCTGTTCATCGCCTATCTGCAGACCATCGACCCCAACTACACCATGGAGTTCGAGTGGCAGCAGCCCAAGAACAACAAGATCTTCGACCAGCTGACCGCTGACTCCCTGAAGGAGACCGGCACCTTCGCCATGACCCTCATTCAGGACGGCAACCAGATCGAGTCCAAGATGGTCCAGACCGGCGTGCTGGACACCTTCATCCCCAAGGACTGGGCCGACGCCAACGGCACCACCGCCGACGCCTACACCGGCTTCCTGCCCCTGCAGACCCTGAACAAGGTCTTTATGTACAACAACACCGGCTCCAAGACCTATGACAACTGCTGGGACTTCGTGGCCGAGGGCGAGCATGGCCTGTATATGGACATCGACTCCGAGATCGTGGGCAAGAACTTCCTCTACATGCTCACCCGGGACGACTACGCCGCCTGGCTGAAGGAGGCCTATGAGGCCCTCTCCGCCGACGAGCAGGCTTACTTCCAGCCCACCATCAACGCCATGAAGTCCGAGGCCGAGGATCTTGGCCTGGGCGAGAACGGCGCCTACGCGCTGGCCTGGATCAAGCTGTGGGTGGAGTCCTACAACGCCCAGACCGACGACGGCCCCATCTGCAACACCCTGGTCGATAAGTCCGCCACCGATCAGTTCGGCCTGCTGGTGTACTCCAAGCTGCGCTCCGTGGAGGAGTCCTCCTCCGTGTCCGTCAACAACATCAACGTGGCCGCCTATGACGACGGCTATCAGGGCATCGGCGGCTACGGCTACTGCCACTACCTGTTCGTCACCGACAACAGCCCCCTGCCCTGGACCGCCTGCGCCTTCATCGCCTACATGACCTGCACCGCCGACGGCTTCTCCGCCTGGGGCAAGGACATGGGCGGCTACTCCAGCAACCCCGTCGTGGCTGCTGAGAACGAGGCCAAGTATCACCACGAGACCGGCGGCATGGCCGAGGACGGCACCACCGTCGAGTTCGCCGCCAAGAACGACCACGGCTACAACTGGTGGACCACCGACGGCAAGCTGGTGCTCGAGGATCCCGAGTACTGCGCCTCCGTGGCCTTCACCGTGGGCAGCTGGATCGAGATGCTGAGCAAGTACAGCGCCGGCTGAACCGGAACGGCTGACGTTCAGCAACACTTGAAAAAGGCGCCCTTGGACCGCGCACAGGCGCTGCGTCCAGGGGCGCCTTTCCACTCTACCCCCACGGAAAGAGGAGAGAGCCATGAACCAGTCCAATACCCTGCAGGCCAGCGGGTCTGCCATCTTCTTCAACAAGCTGAAGACCTTTTTCTCCAAGCCCCATAACGTGATCCTGCTGCTGATGGGCATCGTGCTGACGGTGAGCACCGTGGCCCCCATCGTGGCCATCGTGGAGGACACCTTCAAGATCCACGCCGGCACCATCGACGCCTATCTCACCGGCCAGTCCAGCGGCTATACCCTGGTGAACTACATCGACCTGTTCACCAGCCGCATGGCCAAGACCAACCTGTGGGTGCCGCTGCTGAACACCGTGCTGCTGGCGGTGGGCACCTGCGTGGTGTCCATCCTGTTCGGCGGCGTGTTCGCCTTCCTCATCACCCGGACCAATCTGGCCTGGCGCAAGTACCTCAGCTCTATTTTCATCTTCCCCTACATCATGCCCCAGTGGACCCTGGCCGTGGTGTGGCAGAACCTGTTCAATTCCAACGCCGTCACCGGCACGTCCAACGGCCTGCTGGCGGCCACCCTGGGGGTCAACATGCCCCTGTGGTGGTGCAAGGGCCTGTTCCCCAGCCTGGTGGTGCTGGGCCTGCACTACGCCCCCTTTGCCTATATCCTCATCGGCGGCATCTTCCGCAATATGGACGCCAACCTGGAGGAGGCGGCCACCATTCTGGACACCCCCAAGTGGAAGATCATGTGGCGGGTGACCCTCCCCATGGTCAAGCCGGCCATCCTGTCCACCGTCCTGCTGGTGTTCGGCTCCGCCATGGGCTCCTACCCGGTGCCCCACTATCTGGGCCTCACCACCCTGTCCACCAAGTACGTCTCCATGAACTCGAAGTATACCGGCGAGGCCAGCATCCTGGCCATCATCATGATGATCTTCGGCGTGGCCATCATGCTGATGAACCAGGTGTCCCTGCGCTCCCGCAAGAACTATACCACCGTCACCGGCAAGTCCGGCCAGATCTCCAAGATCAACCTGGGCAAGGCGGGCCGGTACATCATCGCCCTGGCCCTGGTGATCGTCACCTTCTTCACCAGCATCTTCCCCATCGTGTCCTTCGCCTTTGAGACCTTCCTGCCCAACCCCGGCGACTACTCCTTCCTCTACACCGGCGACACCAGCAACCTCACCACCAAGTGGTGGGTGACGGACGAGAACGTGTCGGAGAACGGCATGTACGGCCAGAAGGGCATCCTGCACAACGAGACCATCTGGCGGGCCTTCAAGGGCACCATCTGGGTCAGCGTGTGCTGCGCGCTGATCGCGGGCTCCATCGGCACCCTCATCGGCTACGCCGTGGCCAAGAGCCGACGAAGTAAATGGGCAAACTACGTGAACAGCGTGGCCTTCTTACCCTACCTGATGCCCTCCATCGCGGTGGGCGTGGCCTTCTTCCTGCTGTTCTCCAACGAGCATTTCAACCTGTTCAATACCTACACCCTGCTCATCATCACCGGCACCATCAAGTATATCCCCTTCGCCAGCCGCAGCTCCCTGAACTCCATGCTGCAGCTCTCCGGTGAGATCGAGGAGGCCGCCATCATCCAGGATATCCCCTGGATCAAGCGGATGACCCGCATCATCATCCCCATCCAGAAATCGTCCATCATCAGCGGCTACCTGCTCCCCTTCATGACCTGTCTGAGAGAGCTCTCCCTGTTCATGCTGCTGTGTACCCAGGGCTTCATCCTGTCCACCACCCTGGACTACTTTGATGAGATGGGCCTGTATGCCTTCTCCAGCGGCATCAACCTGATCCTCATCGTCACCATTCTGGTGTGCAACGCCCTGGTCAACAAAGTCACCGGCGCCAGCCTGGACAAGGGAATTGGAGGTTAATTACTATGCCTGAGATCAAATTGGAGCACATTACCAAGCGTTGGGGCAAGTTCTACGGCGTCGACGATCTGGACCTGAACATCGCGGACAACTCCTTCGTCACCCTGCTGGGCCCCTCCGGCTGCGGCAAGACCACCATCCTGCGCATGATCGCCGGCCTGGAGACCCCCACCAGCGGCCGCATCACCATCGGCGACCAGGTGGTGTTCGACAGCGCCCTGGGCATCAACGTCCCCGCCAACAAGCGAAAGGTGGGCTTCCTGTTCCAGAACTACGCCCTGTGGCCCAACATGACCGTGTACGACAACATCGCCTTCGGCTTGTCCAACATGAAGGAGGAGCAGCCCAAGGTGGACTTTGAGGCCAAAAACGCCGCCCGCCTGGCGGAGATCCTGGCCAATCCCGGCGAGGCCGCCCGCATCATCGAGGACTGCCGGGACAAGAACGGCAAACTGGACGAGAAGAAGGCCTACGTGAAGCTGATCGACGCCTTCACCATCTCCATCTACACCGCCAAAAAGCTGTACGGCTATCACCCCGAGTCCGGCAAGGACTTCTCCGGCGAGATCGCCGCGCTGAAGGCCAAGGCGGACGCCGCCCGCAAGGCCGCTCAGTCCGCCGGCGGCGAGCTGAACGACAGGTTCGAGCTGGTGAAAAACGGCGCGGTGGTTATGGAAAAGCGCAAGCTGACCAAGGAGGAGATCGACCTCACCGTCCGCCGGGTATCCCGGGTGGTGAAGATCGGCATGTTCATGGAGCGCTACCCCGCGGAGCTCTCCGGCGGCCAGCAGCAGCGCGTGGCCATCGCCCGCACCCTGGCGCCCGAGCCCTCGGTGCTGTTCATGGATGAGCCCCTGTCCAACCTGGACGCCAAGCTGCGCCTGGAGATGCGCTACGAACTCCAGCGCCTCCATGTGGAGACTGGCTCCACCTTCGTCTACGTCACCCACGACCAGATGGAGGCCATGACCCTGGCCA
>CAVJBM010000155.1:0-8816 GCA_963647775.1 Anaerovibrio sp. | reverse complement strand
GACATAAAAATCACAATTTGATACCAGCAGCCCGCCGCGCTTCTCCAGCACCGCAGCCAGCATCATGGCCCGGTTGTAGTCAAAGCCGTTGCTGGAGCGCCTGGAATTGCCGTAGGCCGACGGGGTCAGCAGCGCCTGGACCTCCGCCAGCACCGGCCGGACGCCCTCCATCACGCAGGTCACGCAGGAGCCCGGCGTGTCCTTGGGCCGGCCGGACAGCAGCGCCTCGGAGGGATTGGGCACCTCAGACAAGCCCCGGTCCCCCATCTCAAACACACCGATCTCATTGGTGGCGCCAAAGCGGTTTTTGGCCGCCCGCAGGATGCGGTAGGAGTTGTGCTCCTCCCCTTCAAAGTGCAGCACACAGTCCACCATGTGCTCCAGCACCTTGGGCCCGGCCAGAGAGCCCTCCTTATTGATGTGGCCCACCACGAACACGGTGACACCCATGCCCTTGGCCAGGTGCATCAGGGTCATGGTGCACTCCTTCACCTGCGCCACACTGCCCGGCGAGGAGTTGGAGTCGCCGTTGTAGATGGTCTGGATGGAGTCTACGATGAGAATGTCCGGCTTCTGCGCCTCCACCGCCGCCACGATATCATCCAGATTGGTCTCGGAATAGAGATACAGCCCCTCGCCGCGGATGCCGAGCCGCTGGGCCCGCAGCTTGATCTGGCGTTCGGATTCCTCGCCGGATACGTACAGAACATCGGCAAAACGGCACAAATTGTCGCAGATCTGAAGCATCAAAGTAGATTTCCCGATGCCGGGGGCTCCGCCTACCAGCACCAGGGAGCCCTTTACCGCACCGCCGCCCAGCACCCGGTCCAGCTCGCTCATGCCGGTCTGGAAGCGCAGTTCGTCGGCGGCGTCCACCTCGGCAATGGGCCGGGGCAGCCGGGGCGCGCCCACGGAGCCCAGGGACGACGCAGGCTTGCGCTTCGCGTCGGCGGCAGGGCGCTCCACAATGGTGTTCCAGGCCCCGCAGGCGGGGCATTTCCCCTGCCATTTCGGGGTCTCGTTGCCGCATTCCGTACAATAGAATAGAGTTTTTGCCTTAGCCAAGCCGATCTCCTCCCGGCATCATCTGTAGTTGGTGAAAATAGGCCGCAGCCAGCGCCGCCGCCAGCTTGCGCTGATAGTCCGCCGTCAGCAGGAGCGACGCCTCCTCCCCGTTGCTGAGGAAGCCGCACTCAACCAGGATGGCGGGGCAGTCCAGATGGGCGAACAGGTACACGCTGTCCGGGATGACCGCCGCCTTCCGGCCGCTGTTCCCCAGGGCGGCGTTCAGGATGTCCTGGGCGCTCTCCCCCCACTGGCGGGACAGTTCTCCCGTCCGGTAAAACACCTGTGCGCCTTTGTATCTGCTGTCTGTAAAGGTGTTTTGGTGTACACTTATGACCATAGGTGCATCCAGCGCCCGCACCAGGGCGACCCGGTTTTTCAGGTCAGAGACCTTCTTCTCCCGCAGGGTCCCGCAGCCGGGATCATAAATGGACACATCCGCGTCCCGGGTGAGGACGGCATCCACCCCCAGGAAGGCCATCAGGTCCCGCAGCCTGAGCACGATGGACAGATTGATGTCGCTCTCCTTATGCCCGGAGGCCGAGACCGCGCCGCCGTCCTCCCCGCCGTGGCCGGCATCCAGCACCAGCGTGGGCCGGGCGGCGGAGCCGCTCCCCATGGCGGGCACGATGTGCCGCCCGGCGGCCAGGCCGCCCGCGATCAACAGGCACAGCCCCAGGGTCAGGGCCGCAAGATCCCGCTTCAATGTGCATCCCCCCTCCCCTCACTTCTATGTGAGCAGGGGCGGAAACATGTGTCACAGGTAGGAAAATACCTCCTGATGGGTGCGGGAAATGGTGACGGTCAGCTCCGGGAATTCCTCGGTGAGCCAGCTGCGGAGCACCGGGCACACCACGTTTTCCGTAGGGTAGTGCCCGGCATCGATGAGGTTGACCCCCAGGGCCCGGGCGTCCAGAAAGCCGTCGTACTTCACGTCAGAGGTCACGAAGGTATCACAGCCCTGGTCGATGGCATCTCCGATCATGCCGGCGCAGGCGCCGCCGCCCACGGCCACCATATGGACCGGCTTTCCGCCGTCCACCAGGCGCACGCCGTTGGCCCCCAGCTTCTCCTTCACGTCCAGCGCGAAATCGTACAGCGGCTGGGTGGGCACGATACCTACCCGGCCGATGCCGTAGGGCCGGCCCTGGCTGTCCACGCCGTCCTGGTGAAGCTGGCCGATGTCGGACAGGCCCAGCCGGCGGGCCAGCGCGTCGTTGACGCCGCCCTCCACCGCGTCCAGATTGGTGTGGGCGCAGATGGCGGCGATGCCGTGCTCCGCCAGCAGAAGAAGCTTACGCCCGGTGGGGGTCTGGTCGGTCACCGACTTGGCCCCGCCCCAGATCACCGGGTGGTGGGACACGATGAGCTGGGCGCCGCAGTCGATGGCCTCGGCCACCACAGGCTCGGTGATGTCCAGGGCCACCAGCACCCGGGTCACCGCCCGGTCCGCCCGGCCCACCAGAAAGCCGGCGTTGTCAAAATCCAGCTGGAGCTCAAAGGGGGCCCTGCGCTGGATCAGGTCATAAATGTTCTGAACGGTCACCATGCTCATAATTCCCCTTTCAGCTGTCGGATGCCGGCCAGGATCTGCTCCGCGGCGGCGATCTCCGCCTCGTCTCGCACCTCTGCGGCCAGGTGCCCCCGCAGGATGCGCTCCAGCTTGCCCTCCATCATCTCCAGGTAGTCCCGGCGGAGGGGATCGGCGCTCTGCCTGCCCGCCCACAGTTCCGCCGGAGTCATGGGCTCCATGGCTCCGGCCCTGACGCGAAGGCAGGTGTAAAGTCGTTTCCCTTCCCGGGAAACGAACTCGTTTTCGATGCGATAGCCGTGGGTGGAGAGCCAGCCGCGCAGTTCGGCGAAGGCCGTCATGGGCTGAAGCAGGAGCAGCTTGTCCTCCTCCCTGGTCCAGGGCGCCGCCGCCAGAATGGCGGCGATGGTCTCCCCTCCCATGCCGGCAATGGCGACGGCATCCGCTTCCTCCGGAGCGATAGCGGAAAGTCCGTCGCACAGGCGGAAGGAGATCCTGCCGCTGACGCCGTACCGGGCGGCGGTCTCTCGTGCCCGGTTCAGAGGGCCGGCCCGCAGGTCGGCGGCGATGGCCCGGGGGATCCGGTCCGCCAGCAGCAGCCAGGTGGGCAGATAGGCGTGGTCCGTGCCCACGTCCGCCAGGACCGCCCCCAGGGGCACCTGTTCCGCCACGGCGCGCAGTCTGGGCGTCAATTCCATGTCATATTCCTCCGAAAATAAAGGAAAAGAGCGGAATGACCGCTCTTTTCGCAAAGGTTTGGAAACTTAGGCGATGGTGGCGTTCAGCTGCTCCAACAGCTCGTTCACGTCCACGCCGTGGACCATGCAGGCCTGCTCCACCGTCTCACCCCGGGAGGCGGGGCAGCCCAGGCAGTGCATACCGATGGACATGAAGATGGGGGCAGTGGCGGGTGCGATGTCCAGAATATCGCCGATGATAGTATCCTTGGTGATCTTAGCCATTTGAGAATGACCTCCTTGCGTCATTTGTCGAACAAAAATAGTATACCCAATCTCTGCGCGTTTTGCAAGGGTCAACCGGGAAAAAGTCTTACTTTTGGGCCAGAAACGCCTCCAGCCGGTCCATGCCCTTCCGGATATTCTCCATGGAGGCGGCGTAGGACCAGCGGACGAAGTTGGGCGCGCCGAAGCCGCTGCAGGGCACCGTGGCTACCAGGCCGTGCTGGAGGAATGCCTTGCAGAAGTCGTCGGAGGTATGGATGACCTCGCCGCAGATGGTGCGGCCCAGCAGCTTCTCCACGTTCATCATCACGTAGAAGGCGCCCTCCGGCTTGATGCAGCTGACGCCGTCGATGGCGTTCATCCGGCGGACGATGTAGTCCCTGCGGCCCTCAAAGGCCTGGCGCATGTCCTCCACCAGCACCTGGGAACTGCTGAGCGCGGCCTCCGCCGCCGCCTGGGACACCGCGCAGGGGGAGCCGGTGGAGTGGCTCACATAGTTGGCGATGACCTTGGCAATTTTGCTGTCACAGAGGATGTAGCCGATGCGCCAGCCGGTCATGGCGTAGCTTTTGGACACGCCGTTGATGATGAGGGTGCGCTCCTTCACGTCCTCCCCCAGGCTGGCCACGGAGGTGAAGGTCAGCCCGTCGTAAATGAGGCTGTAATAGATCTCGTCGGAGATGATGTAGATGTCCTTCTCCACACACACCCGGGCCAGGGCCTCCAGCTCCTCCTTGCTGTACACCATGCCGGTGGGGTTGGAGGGGTTGTTGAGGATGATGGCCTTGGTCTTGGGGGTGATGGCCGCGCGCAGCTGGTCCGCCGTCACCTTGAAGCCGGCGGACTCCTCCGTAGTGACGGTCACGGGGATGCCGCCCACCATGCGGATGAGCTCCAGGTAGCTGACCCAGAAGGGCGCGGGCAGAATGACCTCGTCGCCGGGGTCCACCAGGGCCCGCAGGGCCAGATAGACACAGTGCTTGGCGCCGCTGGACACCACTACCTGGCTGGGCTCGTAAATGATGCCGCAGTCCTTCTCCATCCGCTTGCAGATGGCCTTTTTCAGGGACAGGGTGCCGGAGGCGGGGGTGTAGCGGGTAAAGTTGTCCCGGATGGCCAGTTCCGCCGCCGCCTTGATGTGGTCGGGCGTGTTGAAATCGGGCTCGCCGGCGCCGAAGCCGATGACGTCGATGCCGTCCGCCTTCATCTGCTTGGACAGCGCGTCGATCTCCATGGTGCTGGAGGCGTGTACCCCGGAAGCAATTGCCGCAAGTTCTTTCACTGAGATCCCTCCGATATGTTTCTTCTGACCCAGTATATGTCTAATCTTGCAAAATTGCAAGTACATTTCACGGTTTCCCTTCAATTTTGACGCTTAGGCGAATTTGGCTTGCAAAAATGGGTCATCCTTGTACAGGATGAGCCATTTTGTTCTCACAGGATGATGCAGATGAGTCCGGCGGAGCCCTCGTTGATGATGCGCTGAAGGGTCTCCCGCAGCTTGCTCTGGGCATCCTCGGGCATCCGCTTCAGCTTGCCCTGCAGGTCCTCCCCCACCAGCTCGTGGAAGGATCGGCCGAAGATGTTGGACTCCCAGATCCTGCCGGTGTCCCCCTCGAACTGCCGGAGAAGATAGTCCACCATCTCCTCCGACTGCTTCTCCGTGCCCATGATGGGGGACACCTCGGTCTTGATATCCGCCCGGAGCATGTGGATAGACGGGGCGGAGGCCCGCAGACGCACGCCATAGCGCCCCCCCTGCTTAACGATCTCCGGCTCCTCCAGCGCCATCTCGCTGATGTCCGGCATGACGATGCCGTAGCCCGTGGCCTCCACCTGGGCCAGGGCGTCGGCCACCTTCTCATAGCTGCGCTTCATGGCCGCCATGGCCGTCAGCTGATCCACCAAGTCGCCGTCGTCCCTGATCTCCAGCCCGCACCGCTCGGACACGGTGGAGTAGAACAGCGACCGGGGCAGCTCCAGCGTGGCGGTGACGACGCCGCTGCCCATGTCCATGCGGTCCAGCACCGCGGAGCTGACGGCATCGTCCGCCCCCATGGCCTCCACCGCCCGCTCTGCGTCCCGCAGGCGCTGAATGTCCGCCGTCTGGGTGCGGATCAGGTCGTAAAGGCCCTTTTTGATGGGGTGCTCCAGGGGCAGGACGTCCACCCAGGGCGGCAGGAACAGCTCCATCTGCTTCATGGGGAACTCGTGGAGCACGCCCCGGATGATGTCGGTGACGGCGCCCTCGTCCAGCGTCAGGCAGTTTACCGCCAGGCAAGTCACCTGATACTTCTCGGCAATGTCCGCCTGGAGGGTCTGGGCCCGTTCACTGTAGGGCTGGGCGGAGTTCAGCAGCACGATGAAGGGCTTGCCCAGTTCCTTCAGCTCGGTGATGACCCGCTCCTCCGCCTCCAGATAGTCCTCCCGGGGGATGTCCGTGATTGTACCGTCGGTGGTCACCACGATGCCGATGGTGGAGTGGTCGGCGATGACCTTTCGGGTGCCGTACTCCGCCGCCTCCGGCATGGGGATCTCATGGTCGAACCACGGGGTGGTCACCATGCGGGGCTGGTCGCCGTCCATCTGGCCCAGGGCCCCCGGGACCATGTAGCCCACGCAGTCGATGAGCCGCACGGAGAAGGTAGCCCCATCCTCCATGGCCATGACCACCGCGTCCTCCGGGACGAATTTCGGCTCTGCCGTCATCACCACCCGGCCGGAGCCGCTCTGGGGCAGTTCATCCCTGGCCCGGTCCCGGACGTAGCCGTTCTCGATGCGGGGCAGGACCATGGTCTCCATAAAGCGCTTGATAAAGGTGGACTTGCCCGTCCGCACGGGCCCGACCACGCCGATATAGATGTCTCCCTGGGTGCGCTGGGCGATGTCCTCATAGAGTTTGCTGCTTTGCACGGTGACTCCTCCTCGTACCATGTTCTTGTTGATGTATATGGGGATAAGCACCCCGGTATGACAGAAAAAAGCCGGGGAGATCTGCGATCTCCCCGGCCTATGGCACTATACACGCTTGGACGGGATGAGCAGGACGGTCCCCGGCTGGGCGGCGGCCTCCCCCGCCAGGGCGTTTACGGCGCAGATGTCATCCACCGCCGCACCGCAGGCCTTGGCCACGTCCCACAGGGTCTCCCCCGGCCCGATGGGCCGGACCACCACAGAGGGCCTGGGACCCTGGGCGGCGGGGGCGGAGCACTCCCGCACGGAGGACACATAGGAGAGGTCCGTCATGGTCAGCGCGGTCCAGGAGAATTCCATCTCCAGCCGCACCTCCAAGCCGCCGGTGACGGGCACCGCCGTGACCTCGCAGCAGCCGCAGCGCCAGGTGCAGCCGCACCCCTCCGGCACCTCCGCCGTGCAGCTGACCGGCAGCAGATAGCCGGCACTGTACAGCGTCCCGCTCTCGCTGAGGCAGAGCACCGTCACCTCCGCCTCGGCGTCGCACCGGCCGTTCTCCCCATGGAAGGACACCACCTCGGCAGAGCACCGCAGGACCTGCCGGGCGGGGATCTCCGAGGGGAAGAACTGGCGGGCGCTCTCCCGCCGGCTCTCCTGCCGCCGGTCGGCACAGAGGGTGCAGACGCCGCAGTCCACCTCCAGCGGCTGAGCGGTGCTGTACAGGTCGCTGAGCACCGTCACCTTTCTCTTGGCCCAGAGGGCGGCCTGGAGCAGGCACTCCACCGAGACCTCCAGTTCCCCCTCCCGCAGAGCGACCTCCGCGCTGCGTACCGCCGCGGCCACATCGGGCTCCCCCTCCTCAAAGCTGCCCTCAAAGTCCATGACCTGGGAATAGGGCAGTTCAAAGACGGCGGACGCCGTCTCCCCACCGGAGCGGTAGAGCACGTCAAGGATCATTTCACCCTTGCAGATCAGGCGCTTTCCGATATACTTCACGTCCAGCGCACCGGGCCGGACGCAGGAGAGGAGCAGCGCGTCCATGGGCGGCTTGGAGGCGGAGGGGCGCAGCACATCGGAGAACAGGAAGGGCTTCTCCAGCACGGCGGCCACGGCACAGTCCTGGCTGCTGACGCACCTCTTCTGGATGCTGTCCCCCGGGTCGCAGCTGATGTCGCTGGTCACCGCGCGCCGGTCGGGCGCAAAGGCCCGGAGCCACGCCCGCAGCTCCGCCTTGAGGAACAGCTTCCGGGGGTTGATCAGGCGGCCGCTGCCCTGAACGGAGCACACCGCCCCCTGGACCTGGCACTCCTCCGTCAGCTGCGGCCAGTCGCAGCCCAGCTGGACGGGCTGCTTCACCGTCAGCGAGGTCACCACCCCCTCCCCCTCGTCAGGGACGTAGAGGACGGTCATGGACAGCGTCCCCGTGAGCCGCGCCGATCCGGCCGAGACCTCCTTCCCCGTCAGGCAGAAGGCCCCGTCCACCGAGATCACCCGGGCCACGTCGGGGAAGGCGTCCGGCACGATGCTCTCCATGATCTCCTCCCTGCTGACTGCCGTGTCCAGTACGGTGCGGTAACTCTCCAGCACCGTTTGCTGCAGATCCATTTCCATAGTCATCCGCTCCTTGTATGTAAGCTTTGTCAGCCATACCTATGAGCGGAGCGGCCGGAATATGCACGGTCCTCACTGGATGTGAAACAGCTTTTTTGCCAGCGCGCACAAAAACCTCGGCAGCTTCATCACCACCACACGCATGAAGATCCCCCTCCTTTCTCCTGCGGATCATGGTCCAGTCTATGAGAAGGAGGGGGATCTTGTGCTTGTACGGAAAAGTTCGGTTTACCAGGGCTCCTGCTCCTTGGCCTGGCGGTAAAGGCGCAGATAGCTGTCGTAGCGGCTGGGTGCGATCTGCCCCGCCTCCACCGCCGCCCGGACGGCGCAGCCCTTTTCCCTGCCGTGGGCGCAGCCGATGAAGCGGCACTGGCCGGTATAGGGGGCGAACTCCCGGAAGGCGCCGGCCAGGTCCTCCTTGGTGATCTGTTCCATGCGGTCCACGTCAAAGGCGGAAAAGCCGGGGGTGTCCGCCGCCAGCCCGCCCCGGAGCCGGAAGAGCTCCACATGGCGGGTGGTGTGCCGCCCGCGGCCCAGCCGCTGGCTGACCTCACCCACCTGAAGGGCAAACTCCGGGGCCAGGGCATTGAGGATGCTGGACTTGCCCACGCCGGAATTTCCTGTAAAGGCAGACACCTTGCCAGACAGCACCGCTCCAAGGCTTTCGATGCCCTCGCCTGTCTCGGCGCTCACCTGGAACACCCGGAAGCCGGCCCCGCGGTACACCGCCGCCA
>CAVJBM010000154.1:0-10432 GCA_963647775.1 Anaerovibrio sp. | reverse complement strand
TGTTGGTGGTCATGCCCACGGCGATGCCGGAGGAGCCGTTGACCAGCAGGTTGGGGAACCGGGAGGGTACCACCTGCGGCTCCTTCAGGCTCTCGTCAAAGTTGGGGTCCCAGTCCACGGTGTCCTTGTCGATGTCCCGCATGAGCTCGTTGCACATCTTGGACATGCGGGCCTCGGTATACCGGTAGGCGGCCGGAGGGTCGCCGTCCACGGAGCCGAAGTTGCCGTGGCCGTCCACCAGGGGGTAACGCATGGAGAAGTCCTGGGCCAGACGGACCAGGGCGTCGTACACCGACTGGTCGCCGTGGGGGTGGTATTTGCCCAGCACGTCGCCCACGCAGGTGGCGGACTTCTTGAAGGGCTTGTCGCTGGTGAGGCCGGTCTCGTACATGGAGTAGAGGATGCGGCGGTGGACGGGCTTCAGGCCGTCCCGCACGTCGGGCAGGGCCCGGCCCACGATGACCGACATAGCGTACTCGATGTACGCGCTCTCCATCTCGTGCTCCAGATTGATCTCTACGATCTTCTGGTCGGGAAAGGAAATATCCCGTGTCAGATACTCGTCTTTGCTTGACATGGTCCGTTTCCCTCCTTAGTAGTCAAGATTGATCGCCTTGGCGGCGTTCATTTCGATATACTCCCGGCGGGGCTCCACCTTTTCGCCCATGAGCAGGGTGAAGATCTCGTCCGCCCGGACAGCGTCCGCCATGGTAATGCGCTTCAGGGTGCGGGTCTCGGGGTTCATGGTGGTGTCCCACAGCTCGTGGGCGTCCATCTCGCCCAGACCCTTGAACCGGCTGATGTCCACCTTGGCGTTGGGGTTGTCCCCCCGGAGCTCGGCAGAGATGGAATCCCGCTCCTCCTCGGAGAAGGCCAGCCGGGTGACCTTGCCCCGGGTCAGCTTGAACAGGGGGGGCACGGCGGCATAGACGTAGCCCTTCTCGATGAGGGGCCGCATGAAGCGGAAGAAGAAGGTCAGCAGCAGGGTGCGGATGTGGGAGCCGTCCACATCGGCATCGGCCATGATGATGACCTTGTGGTAGCGCAGCTTGCTGTCGTCAAACTCGTCCCCCAGGCCGGCGCCCAGGGCGGTGATGACGGGCTGCAGCTTATCGTTGCCGTAAATTTTGTCCGCCCGGGCCTTCTCCACGTTGAGCATCTTGCCCCACAGGGGAAGGATGGCCTGGAACCGGGAGTCCCGGCCCTGCTTGGCGGAGCCGCCTGCGGAGTCGCCCTCGACGATATAAATTTCAGTGAGGGCGGCGTCCCGCTCGTTGCAGTCGGCCAGCTTGCCGGGGAGGGTGGCGCCGTCCAGGGCGTTCTTCCGGCGGATGCTCTCCCGGGCGCGGCGGGCGGCCTCCCGGGCGCGGTTGGCCATCATGGCCTTGTCCAGCACGGCGCGGCCCACGGCGGGGTTCTCCTCCAGATACTGCTCCAGCTTGTCGGACACCACGCTGTTCACCAGCGCACGAATTTCACTGTTGCCCAGCTTGGCCTTGGTCTGGCCCTCGAACTGGGCCTCGGTCAGCTTGACGGAAATGACGCAGGTCAGGCCCTCCCGGCAGTCCTCGCCGGAAATTTTGTCGTCCCCCTTGAGGATGCCGGTCTTTTTGCCGTAGGCGTTGAGCACGTTGGTCAGGGCCCGCTTGAAGCCCTCCTCGTGCATACCGCCCTCCGGGGTGTGGACGTTGTTGGCGAAGGAGACGATGATCTCGTTATAGCTGTCGTTGTACTGCATGGCGATCTCGGCCATGGAGTCGTCCTTGGCCCCGGCCATGTAGATCACCCCGTCGTGGAGGGGGGTCTTGTTCTTGTTGATGAAGGTGACGAATTCCCGGATGCCGCCCTCATAGTGCATGGACTCCTCCTGCTCCTGGCCCTCCCGGCGGTCGGCCATGAGGATGCGTACCCCGGCGTTGAGGAAGGCCTGCTCCCGCATACGCTTATGGAGGGTCTCGTAGTCGTAGACGGTGTCCTCGAACATCTCCGGGTCAGGCTTGAAGGTGACCTCGGTGCCCGTGTGGTCGGTGTCGCCCACGATCTTCATTTCCTCGGTAATATTGCCCCGGGAGAAGCTCATCTCGTAGATCTTGCCGTTCTTGTGGACCCGCACCTGGAGCCATTCGGACAGGGCGTTCACCACGGAGGCGCCCACGCCGTGCAGGCCGCCGGACACCTTGTAGCCGCCGCCGCCGAACTTGCCACCGGCGTGGAGCACGGTGTACACCACCTCCAGGGCGGGCCGGCCGGTCTGGGGCTGGATGTCCACGGGGATGCCGCGGCCGTTGTCCGTCACCCGGATCACATCGCCGTCCAAAATCTCCACGGTGATGTGGTCGCAGTAGCCGGCCAGAGCCTCGTCGATGGCGTTGTCCACGATCTCATACACCAGGTGGTGCAGACCGGAGGACGACGTGGAGCCAATGTACATGCCCGGGCGCTTGCGCACGGCCTCCAGTCCCTCCAGCACCTGAATTTCAGACGCGCCGTACTCGTGCTCCACCGCGGTGGAGTTCAACTCTTTTTCTTCAGACATAAGGAACCTCCCGTTCTAAGGGTGATAAAACGATTTCAGACGATGCTCTCCTCAGCTCTCCTCCGCAGGGCCGCGGCGTTCAGCTGGGTCAGGTACACCATGGGCGGACGGCCCACCTCCTGGCAGAGCACGAAGGACCGGGGCAGGTCCTCCCCCACCTCGGTCACCAGCCCCTCCTCCTCCGCCCGGTCCAGAAAGATCCGGGTGCGGAAGGACCAGCTGGTGTTGTCCAGATCAAAAATGCCGATGACCGCGTCGTCGGGCACGGCCACGGACTGTCCTAAATGCAGATACATGACATTACCTCACAGCAGGGTCCCGCCTTTGATGCGGAATGCCTTGCCCTCCCGCAGCTGGGCCAGCTTTTCCTCCTCGCAGCAGGTGATGAACACCTGGCCGGAGGTGATGCGGTTGAGCACGAACTCCTGCCGCCGCTGATCCAGCTCGCTGAGCACGTCGTCCAGCAGGAGCACGGGCCACTCGCCGGTGTCCCCCCTGAACACCTCCCGGGCCGCCAGCTTCAGGGCCAGGGCCGCCGTCCGGGTCTGCCCCTGGGAGGCGAAGGTCTTGGCCGGGCTGCCGTCGATGTTCACGGCCACGTCGTCCTTGTGGGGGCCGGACAGGCACTGGCGGGAGGCGATCTCCGCCGCCCGGTGGGCCTCCTGATGGGCCAGCAGCTGGGGCAGCAGGTCCCGGGGCTGGGCCTCCGGATCGGTGACGGTGGACACCGTCTCATACCGCAGGGTCAGCGCCTCCCGTCCGCCGGAGCAGTCCGCGTGGATGGCGGGGGCCACCTCCCGCAGACGCTTGACAAAGTGGGCCCGGTAGTGGATGAGAATGGCGCCGCACTGGGCCATGCGCAGGGAAAAGTCGTCCAGCGTGTCCAGCAGGGAGGGCTTCTCCTCGCTGTCCCGCAGGATGCGGGTCTTGTGCTCGTAGAGCTTCTTATATTCCGCCAGGGCGGCGGCGTACCGGGGACGCAGCTGACTGATGCAGTCGTCCAGAAAGCGCCGGCGGGCGGCCGCCCCCTCCTTGATGAGGTACAGGTCCTCCGGGCAGAAGAGCACGGTATTCAGAATACCGGACAGCTCCGCCGCGGTCTTTAGTTTCACGCCGTTGGAGCGCAGCTGCCGCCGGGCGCCCCGGAACAGGTCGGCCTCCAGGGTGTAGTCCCGGCCGCCGCTGTTCACCTCGCCCTTGAGGAAGGCGGAGTCCACGCCGAACTGGATCATCTCCCGGTCGTACCTGGCCCGGTGGGAGGACGCGCCGGAGAGATAGGCGATCCCCTCCAGCAGATTGGTCTTGCCCTGGGCGTTGTCCCCCACGATGACGTTGACGCCGGGGTGAAAGTCCGCCTCCAGGTGGACGTAGTTGCGGAAAAAATCCAGCGTGATGCCCTTGACGATCATTCCACCAGCAGGGCCAGGTCATCGCCCAGTTCCACCCGGTCGCCGGGGCGCAGCTTTTTGCCCCGCATGGTGCACACCTGGCCGTTGACCTTCACGTCCCCCTCCTGGATGGCCAGCTTGGCCTCCCCGCCGGTCTCCACCGCGCCGGCGAATTTCAGCAGGGCCTCCAGCTTGATGAATTCCGTAGATATCTTGATCTTCTCCTCCTTCATGGCTCACTCCCCCGCCTTCAGGCGCACGGGCAGGACCATATAGAGGAAGTTGTCCTCCTCCCCGGCGGGGGGCAGGATGAGGCAGGGGGAGGTGGCGGTGTTCAGCTCCAGCCGCACCCGGCCGGCGGGGGCGGCCTTGATGGCCTCCATCAGATAGCGGTTGTTGAAGCCGATCTCCAGCCCCTTGCCGTCCCCGTCCACGGGGCATGTGTCAAAGGCGGAGCCGATGGCCGTCCTGGAGGTGATGGAGAGCAGATTTTCCGTGAACTTGCAGCGCAGGGGGCTCTTCAGCTTCTCGTTGATGATGAGGGAGGCCCGGTCGATGGACAGCAGCAGGTCGGAGGTCTCCGCCTCCAGCACGATGCCGTTGTTCTGAGGGATGGTCTGGCGGTAGTTGAGGAACTCGCCCTCCAGCCGGCGGGCCACCAGGGTGGTGGAGCCCAGCTGGAACAGGATGTGCCGCTCGCCCTCGGTGACGGTGACGGGCTCGTCGCTGTCGGCGCAGATCTTGTCCACCTCGTTCAGGGCCGCGCCGGGCACCACGAAGGACATGAGGGAGGAGGTGGAGTCCAAAATCTTCTCCCGCCGCAGGGCCAGCCGGTAGCCGTCCACCGCCACCATGGTCAGCAGGCCGGAGCCCACCTCGAACAGGGCGCCGGTGTGGATGGGGCGGCTCTCGTTGGTGCTGACGGCGAAGATGACCCGGGAGATCATGCTGTGCAGGGCCCCCTGGGTGACGGTCAGGCTGCCGCCCTCGTCCACGGTGGGCAGGTCGGGGAACTCCTCGGCACTGCTGCCCAGGATGTCGAACTCCGTGGGGCCGCAGGAGATGTGGACGTTGAAGCCCTCGGCGCTGACGGAGACCACGTCGTCCGGCAGGCGGCGGATGATCTCGCTGAACAGCCGGGCGGTGAGCACGATAGAGCCGGGCTGCTCCACCTGGGCCTCCACCCGGGTGACGATGCCTGTCTCCAGGTTATAGCCGCTGACCCGCAGGCCGCCCTGCTCCGCCTCCACCAGCACGCCCTCCAGCGCCTGGATGGAGCTTTTGGCGGCCACGACCCGGCCGGCGGTGGTGACGGCGCTCTGCAGCAGAGCCTTTTCACAGGAAAATTTCATAGTATCGTTCCTTTCTGCACTCGCCGGGGCGCCTGTGGTTCCGCCGGCAGAATTTTATGTTGGGTCCGTCCGCTCTCTATAAGGAGAGGAGATAAAAAAGTTCGCAGCAGTATATAGGGCCTGCGGAGGTTGTGGAAAAGCCCCTGAAAGCCCCATGCCGTCAGGGAGAGGCCCCCCGCAGAGTTCTCCACGGGACTTCCACAGCATCACACCGGCCGCACACCGGCCCGCAGCTTCCACAGAGATAAACACCACAGTCCGCAGAGATGTGGAAATCCTGCGGAAGCAGGATCCTGTCATCCTGAGCGAAGCGAAGGCTCTTGACAGAAAGATTCTTCGGCGCGGACGCGCCTCAGAATGACGAAAATGCGGGCATATCTCAGAGACAGAAGAATGGTCTGGCAAGGGCTCAGTAGGCCGAATTCACCGCGTTGGTGATGTCCCGGATGATCTCGCCCATCTCCGGCTGCTCCTTGATGGTCTTTTCCACCCGGTCGATGGAATTGATGATGGTGGAGTGGTGCCGGCCGCCGAACAGCTGGCCGATCTCCGCCAGGGAGAGCTGGGTCATCTCCCGGATGATGTAAATGGCCACGTTGCGGGCGGTGGCCACCTCCTTATTCTGGCTGGAGCCCCGGATGGTGTCCACGTCGATCTGGTAGAACCGGGACACCTCCTGGATGATGGTATCCGCCGAGGGGAGAAAGTCCTCCTTGGCCCGCAGGATGTCCCGCACGGCCCGGATGGTGTTGTCCACGTCCACCTCGGCGCCCATCAGCTCCTGAATGGCCATGATCTTGTTCACCACGCCCTCGATCTGCCGCACGTTGGAGGTGATGTTCTCCGCCACGTAGGACAGCACCGGGTCGGGCAGGGCGATGCCACGCTCGATGGACTTGTTTTTCAGAATGGCCATGCGGGTCTCGTAGTCCGGGGGCTGGATGTCGGCGGACAGGCCCTGCTCGAACCGGGTGCGCAGGCGCTGCTCCAGCCGGAGCATCTCCTGGGGCGGCCGGTCGGAGGTGAATACGATCTGCTTGTGCAGCTCGTAGAGGGTATTGAAGGTGTGGAACAGCTCCTCCTCACTGGAGTCCTTGCCGGCGATGAACTGCACGTCGTCCATGAGGAACAGGTCCACCGTGCGGTACTTGTCCCGGAACTCCTGCATGTCCACGTGGCGGCGGAGGTTATTGATGAACTCGTTGACGAAGTCCTCGCTCTTGACGTACATCACCCGGTAGCTGGGGTGATTTTTCTTCACCCGGTTTGCGATGGCGTGGAGCAGGTGGGTCTTGCCCAGGCCGGACTGCCCGTAGATGAACAGCGGGTTGTAGGCCATGCCGGGGTTCTCCGCCACCTTCTCCGCGGCGGTGAAGGCAAACTTGTTGGTGGCGCCTACCACGAACCGGTCGAAGGTATACTCCGAGAAGTTGTCCTCCTGTCCCCGGGGGGCCTGGCTGTCCGCCTGGTACAGGGCCCGCTCGTCCGGCAGCAGCAGCACCACGTCGATCTCCACGGCGAACAGGTCGTGCAGGGCCTTCTGCACCGCCGGCAGGAAGCGGGTGCGGATAATGTTGCGCTTGAACTCCGACGGCACGCACAGCACCATGCGGGTGTCCTCCAGGGCCACCGCCTCCGTATCGCCGAACCAGGTCTCGATGGCCACGGCGGTCATGTCCGCCTCCATCAGGCTTTTCACTTTTTCCCAAACATCAGCGGCAGAATTCACCCAGATGACCTCCCGTAAAACAGACGATTTTAACTGATTTATTATACCATAAAAGCGCCCCTGCCACAAGGGCTTTTCCGTGATTTCTTTATTTATATTGTAAGAAGAAAACGCCCTCCCGCCCCGAGCCGGCGGGGCCTTGTGCGGCGCGGAGCGCTGGGGCACAAGATGTTGTGGAGTTTGGGCGGAAAAAAGTTTTTCTGTACTTTTCTCGGAATTTTGGTTGACAGAATGTGCGGTTTACGGTATAATTTCAGTCGCGCTTTTATGCGCTTTTCTCATCAACCGCGCCGCAAGGCGTTGTGGAGGCGGCGGCTCTGCCCCGCCATTTTGTACAGGAGGTGTTTCCCGCATGGTTCGTACCTATCAGCCCAAGAAGCGTCAGCGCTCCAAGGTCCATGGCTTCCGCAAGCGTATGGCCACCGCCAACGGCCGCAAGGTCCTGGCCCGCCGCCGCGCGAAGGGCCGCGTCCGCCTGTCTCACTGATGGCGGCAACATCGGGATAACGATAAGACCGGGGCGCGGGAGTTTCTCCCTCGCCCCTATGTCCGTTTCGGCGGAAGGTCATTATCCCAGCTGTCAAGATGCAGTTTTTAAGGAGCGTCCGCTGTGAAGATCACTGTCTCCCTGAAAGAAAACCACCTGTTCCGGCGGCTCTACCAAAAGGGCAAGACCGCCGCGGACAGCCGGCTGGCCCTCTACGTGCGGCAGAACGGCCGCAAAGGGAACCGGCTGGGGCTCACCGTGTCCACCAAGCTGGGCCATGCGGTGGTGCGCAACCGCATCCGCCGCCGCCTGCGGGAGATCTACCGGCTCCATGAGGACCGGATGGTCCCCGGCCGGGACGTGGTGATCGTGGCGCGCCGGCGGGCGGCGGACAGCAGCTACGCCCAGCTGGAGCGGTCCTTCGTGAAGCTGGCGGAGCAGCTGGGCCTGCTGCGGAAGGAAGCGGAGGAGAAATGAAGCGGCTTTTGCTGGCCCTCATCCGGTTTTACCGGGAGAGCATCTCCCCCCTGCGTCCCCCCTGCTGCCGGTTCATCCCGTCCTGCTCCACCTACGCTATGGAGGCCATCCAGGTCCACGGCGCCCTGAAGGGCTCCGCCCTGGCCATCTGGCGCATCCTGCGGTGCCATCCGTTCCACAAGGATAAAAACTACATCTACGACCCGGTTCCCCCCAAAAAAAACCGAAGAAAGTAGGAGGATTCCCATGGATTTTTGGCAGATCGTCCTGACCCCCTTCAGCTGGCTGCTGAAGGTATTCTGCCAGGTGTTCAACAGCTACGGCCTCGCCCTGATCCTGTTCACCCTGGTGGTCAAGATCATCCTGTTCCCCCTGTCCCTGAAGGGCAAGAAGAGCATGATCAAGATGAATATGGTCTCCGCCCAGCTGAAGGAGATCCAGAAGCGCTGCGGCAACGACCGGGAGCGCTATAACCGCGAGGTCCAGCAGTTCTATGCCGACAACGGCATCAGCCCCACCGGCGGCTGCGGCTGGTCGATGATCCCCCTGATCATCCTCATGCCCCTGTACGCCATCATCCGCCGGCCCATGAAGTACATGATGCGCCTGACCGACAACGCCACCTCCGCCGTGGCCGCCGTCCTGGGCCACAGCGACTTCACCGTGGGCGGCTATAACGAGCTGACCCTGGCCGCCCAGCTGAACGCCGGCAACCTGGAGACCGCCCGCACCGCCGCCGCGGCCACCGGCATCACCGCCGCAGGCATGTTCGTCATCAACTTCAGCTTCCTGGGCATCGACCTGTCCCAGATCCCCAAGTGGAAGTTCTGGGCCGACGGCGTCAGCTGGAACTCGGTGGGCCTGTTCCTGCTGCCCATCATCTCCGCCGCCCTGTCCGTGCTGTCCATGATCGTGTCCCAGAAGACCAACCAGATGAGCGCCAGCGACCCCGCCTCCAACCCCACCAACAAGAGCATGATGTTCATCTCCCCCCTGATCTCCCTGTGGATCGGCTTCACCATGCCCTCCGGCCTGTGTATCTACTGGATCGCCAACTCCGTGCTGATGATGGTGCAGGAGTGGCTGTGCGGCAAGATCTTGAAGAAGGACTATGAGAAGGCCCGCGCCGAGATGGAGGAGGCCGCCCGCAAGGCCAAGGAGGCCGAGAAGGAGCGCCGCCGCCAGGCCGCCCAGCGCAAGGCCGAGGCCATTGCCGCCGGCAAGAAGAAGGCCGCCCAGCAGCCCAAGCGGGAGAAGGGCGTCGACCCCGCCGCCAGCCGGGAGGGCATCCGCGCCTACGCCCGCGGCCGGGGCTACGATCCCAACCGCTACGCCTCCACCCCCTATCATGACCCCGACGAGAAGTACAAGAAGAAGGACCCCGACCTGGAGCCCCTGACCGAGGAGGAGAAGCAGATCCTGGCCGAGGAGGGCATCGAGATCCCGGAGGACGTGTCCGTCAGCGCCGCGGAGGATATCGCCGCGGAGACGGCGGAGATCCGGGCGGACGAGGCCGTGGCCGAGGGGATCCAGGAGGGCCTGGACCTGTCTGACGCCCACGCCGGCGCCGCCGAGGACATCGCCGCGGAGACGGCGGAGGCCCAGGCGGACGAGATGGCCGCCGAGGGCGAGTATGAGGCCCCCTACTCCGACGAGGACCAGGGAAAGGAGTGAGCCCCATGCTGAAATTTATCGAAGTCACCGCCAAAACTGAGGATGAGGCCATCGCCAAGGGCCTGGCCCAGCTGGGCCTGGACCGGGACGACGTCTCTGTGGAGCTGCTGGAGCGGGCCAAGACCGGCTTTCTGGGCATCGGCTCCGTGCCCGCCAAGGTGAAGCTGACCTACGAGGCCCCCGACGAGCCCGAGCCCGCCCCCGTGCAGGAGGCCCCCAAGGCCGCCCCCGCGGAGGAGAAGAAGCCCGCTCAGCCCAAGCCCCAGCCCAAGCCCGCGGAGAAGAAGCCCGTGGAAAAGGCCCCCGCCCCCAAGGCGGAGCCCGCTGCCCCCGTGGCCGGCGACGACCCGGTGGCCGCCGCCATCGTGAAGTTCCAGACCGGCCTGTTCGCCCACATGGGCGTGGAGGCCGCCCCCGTCATCACCAAGGACGGCGACACCTATCAGGTGGTGCTGGAGGGCCCCGACATGGGCACCCTCATCGGCCACCGGGGCGAGACCCTGGACGCCATCCAGCAGCTCACCGGCTACGCCGTCAACCGCGGCCGCAGCCACCGGGTGCGCATCCATGTGGATGCCGAGGGCTATCGCGCCCGCCGGGAGGAATCCCTGGAGCGGCTGGCCCGCAAGACGGCGGCCCGGGTGGTCAAGTACCGCCGCAATGTGACCCTGGAGGCCATGAACGCCTATGAGCGCCATGTGATCCACACCGCCCTGCAGGACTACCCCGGCGTGTCCACCTACTCCACCGGCACCGAGCCCAACCGCCGCACCGTGGTGGCCTACGACC
>CAVJBM010000153.1:6138-8488 GCA_963647775.1 Anaerovibrio sp. | reverse complement strand
GGGAGTCCTTGCCCACCAGCTGGACGATCTCGTTCAGGCTGGCCTCGCTCTGGAGCAGGCCCATGGCCTTCTCCCGGTTCTTCAGGAACTCGGGGCCCAGATTCTCGTCAAACCAGGGCTTCAGGGAGTCCAGATACAGGGAGTAGGAGTTCAGCCAGTTGATGGCCGGGAAGTGACGCTTGTAGGCCAGCTGGGCGTCCAGCGCCCAGAACACCTTGACGATGCGCATGGTGCCCTGGCTCACGGGCTCGGACAGGTCGCCGCCCGGAGGGGACACGGCGCCCACGGCGGTGAGGGAGCCGGTGCGGTCCTCGCTGCCCAGGCAGGAGACGGAGCCGGCCCGCTCGTAGAACTGGGCCAGACGGGAGGCCAGATAGGCGGGGTAGCCCTCCTCGCCGGGCATCTCCTCCAGCCGGCCGGACATCTCACGGAGGGCCTCGGCCCAGCGGGAGGTGGAGTCGGCGATGACGGCCACGTCGTAGCCCATGTCGCGGAAGTACTCGGCGATGGTGATGCCGGTGTAGACGGACGCCTCACGGGCGGCCACGGGCATGTCGGAGGTGTTGGCGATGAGCACCGTGCGCTTCATCAGGGTCTCGCCGGTACGGGGGTCCACCAGCTCGGGGAACTCCCGGAGCACGTCGGTCATCTCGTTGCCCCGCTCGCCGCAGCCGATATAGATGACGATGTCCACGTCGGACCACTTGGCCAGGGCGTGCTGCATGACGGTCTTGCCGGAGCCGAAGGGCCCGGGGATGGCGGCGGTGCCGCCCTTGGCCACGGGGAAGAAGGTGTCCACGATGCGCTGGCCGGAGGACAGAGGCCGCACGGGGGGATACTTATGCTTGTAGGGGCGGCCCACACGGACGGGCCAGCGCTGGCTCATGGCCAGCTCCACCTCGCTGCCGTCGGCCTTCACCAGGGCGGCGATGGTGGTCTTGACGTTGTACTGGCCCTTCTCCGCCACCCACTTCAGGGTGCCGGACAGCCCGGGGGGCACCATGATCTTGTGGAGCACCACGGGAGTCTCGGGCACGGTGCCGATGACGTCGCCGCCGGTGACCGCGTCCCCGGCCTTGGCCGCGGGGGTGAACTCCCACAGCTTCTCCGGGTCGATGGGCGGGACCTCCACGCCGCGGGGGAGGTTGTTGCTCCCCGTCTGCTTCAGGATGCCCTCCAGGGGGCGCTGGATGCCGTCGTAAATATTTTCGATCATGCCGGGGCCCAGCTCCACGCTCATGGGGTAGCCGGTGGTGACCACCTCGGCGCCGGGGCCCAGGCCGGAGGTCTCCTCATAGACCTGGATGTTGGCGGTGTCTCCGTCCATGGTGAGGATCTCGCCGATCAGCCGCTGGGGGCCCACACGGACCACGTCGGACATGTTGGCGTCCGCCAGGCCGGTGGCAACCACCAGCGGGCCGGAGACCTTGATAACTTTACCCATTCTTCAACCTTCTTTCAGGCTAACTTTTTTCAATTTACAATTGAGAATTGACAATGACAGCGCGCAGCGTCTTGCCGCTCGTCCTCGCTTCGTTCCAAGCTTCCTCGCAGCGTCTTGCCTCGCTCTTCTTACAGAATATCCGCTCCCACGGCCCGCTCCACGGCCCGGCGGATGTTGCTCATGCCGATGCCCTGGGAGCCCTCCTTGCCGGGGATGAGGATGATGGCCGGGGTGAGGGAATCCTTGTAGCGGTCGATGTCGCTCTCCAGGGGGGCGGCCAGGCTCTCGGTGAGGTAGATCACCGCGTAGTCCTCCTTGGCCAGCCGGTGGAGGATGCTCTTGGCCTCCTCGGCGCTCTCCGCCGGAAAGACCGACAGACCCAGAGCCTTGAAGCCCAGAACGCTGTCCTGATCGCCCACTGCGGCGATGCGATAATGTGCCATGTGCGCCGCCTCCTTCAGCAGTAGCTCCTGCGCAGGCGGCCGCGGATCACGGCGCCGGGCAGGCCGGCCATGCGGCCGGTCATGATGATGCGGATGGCGGTCTGCTCCGCCTCCCGGGCATAGAGGTAGCCGATCACCGGCTGCTCTCCGAAAGGCACCCGCTTCCCGGCGGCCACGTAGTCCATCACCGCGTCGTCGCACAGGCGCTCGAACTCCGTGAGGTGGCCGGAGCCGGGGGCGCACTTGGCCGCGCCCTCCGCCGCCGCGGCGGCCAGCGGGCCGCCGGCGAACAGCCGCTCCAGGGCGCTCCCCCGGGCGGCGGCAATGGCGTCCGGACGGACGTTCCCGCCGGGCACCAGCACCTGACTCAAAAACTCCGGGCCCTTGTTCAGCCGGGCGGCCCGGACGGCGGCGCGCAGGTTGGCGGCGTCCGCCAGAACGGCCACGTACCCCCGGAGGAAGG
>CAVJBM010000153.1:0-6128 GCA_963647775.1 Anaerovibrio sp. | reverse complement strand
CAGGGCGGCCTGCTCCGCAAAGCAGGCCCGGTCCAGAATGAGGTCGGTCTGCTGGGGGTCCCCGGTGGCGGCCAGGGCCTTCCGGGCCTGGGTCACGGCGGCGGCAAAGGCGGCGCTGTACCCGCCCAGGCTGTCCCGGCGGAAGCTCTCCGCCAGGGCGGCCCGCTCGTAGCGGCCGCCGCCCACCAGCAGGCCGTCCGCGCGGGTCTCCAGGGCCTCGGCCTTCACCAGCGCCTTGGCGTTGTGATAGTCGTATTTACAGCGGAACACATCCAGCAGGCCGGGCTCCACCGCGCCGGCCAGGTCCCGGTACAGGTCGGCCTGGGCCGCGCCCAGGGCCTCCTCCAGGGCGGCGGAGCTCAGCTCGCCCAGCTCCCCGTAGCCGCACTCGGCCAGCACGCGGGCCGCGTCACGCAGGTCCTTGGCGTCGATCATGCGGTCCATGCGCTCCCGGGTGAGCAGGCGGGTCTCCATGGCGTGGATGCGGGCGGAGATGCCCAGGTATTCCGTGTCCTTTTTCTGTTTGATCTTGGTGTCAGACAAGACTTCTGCCTCCTTTCCTGGAAGGGCCTTGTCAGTTGAACAGCACAGCCGCCACCTGGCCGGCCAGCTTTTCCCGCTGGAGCCGGATCAGCGTGTCGAAGGTGCAGCTCACCTCCACGTCCCCCTCCCGGAGGATGAAGCCGCCCGACATGGGGCGGGTCTCCTGGCTGACGGTGAGCAGGGCCGCCGCCCCAGTGACCACCTTGTCCAGCAGGGCGCCGGCACGGGTGGCGGTGACCTCCTGGGGCAGCCCGGGGGCGGCCCGCCTGGCCAGGAGCTCGTTGGCCGCCTCGGCCACCCGGAAGCCCACGGTCTCCCGGTCCTCCGGGGAGAAGATCAGCTCCTCCCGGCCGGTGACCGACGCCCGGACGGCCAGGCCGGCCAGCAGGGCCACGTATTCCTCCCGGGGCAGGGACTTCAGCTTCTCCCCCGCCAGGCGGAAGGCCTCGCCGATCATCTCCTGCTTGGCCTCCAGCAGGGCCTTGCGGCACTCCAGCTGGGTGAGGGCCACCAGGCGCTCCTCCCGGTCGGCGGCGGCGCGGCGGCCCTTGGCCAGCACGGCCTCGGCCTCCGCCCTGCCCTTGGCCTCGTGCCCGGCGATGATGTCCGCCGCCTGGGCCCGGGCCTCGTTCAGCACCGCGTCCACCTCGGCCTGAGTGTCGGCCGCGATCTTCCCGGTGATCTTTTCGATGCCATCCATAGTATTCTTCCTTCCTGCCGCGCGGGCGTCAGGCGCTGATATTGATGATCATCAGCATGGAGGCCAGCAGGGACAGAATGGCGTAGAACTCCACGGTGATGCACAGCACCATGCCCTTGGACCAGTCGTCGGGCTTCTTGGCCAGGATGTTGATGGAGCCGGCGGCCACGCGGCCCTGGGCGATGGCGGAGAACAGGCCGCCCAGCGCCATGGGCAGGCAGGCGGACAGGTACTGGAAGCCCTGGGCCACGGTCAGCTGGGGCAGAGAGCCGGACAGCAGGCCCATGCGGAAGATGGCGAAGAACCACACCACCAGGCCGTACAGGCCCTGGGTGCCGGGGATGACCTGAAGGATCATGACCTTACCGAACTTGGTGGGGTCCTCGCACAGCAGGCCGGCGCCGGCCTCACCGGCGATGCCGGTGCCCTTGGCGGAGCCGACGCCGCTGAGCACAGCGGCCAGTCCGGCGCCCAGCAGAGCAAGAGCCAGGCCGCCGATCGTATTCAGAAATTCCATAATAGTTTCCTCCTTGTTTGATCTTTCCTTAATAGGTTTATTCTTTGATATCGTAGTGCTGCGCGTAGATGCGCAGGGGCTGGAAGGGGCGGCCGCCGTCCTCGTAAAACTTGCCGAAGTACTCCAGGCACTGGAGACGCAGGTCGTGGACATAGCAGCCCAGCAGGTTCAGGGCGAAGTTCAGGGCGTTGCCCGCCAGGGAGATGATGACGAACACCACGATGTTGCCGGGGATGGCGCCCAGGGTGTTGAACACCTGGGCGATGACCGAGCCGGCCAGCATCAGGGCCATCAGACGGGAGTAGGACAGGATGTCGCCGAAGAAGCCGGTGACGTGGTTGTACAGGGAGCCGAAGATGCCGGTGATCTTGCCGAAGCCCTTCCCCGTCACCAGCGGCCCGATGACCACCAGGGCCAGGCCGGCGTACAGCACCAGAGCCGTGACCTTCAGCACCATCAGGGCGATGCCGGCGAACACGATCCACCAGGTGACCTCCTCAAAGATGCCGTCCACGATCTGCCCGTGCTTCACCTTCTGGATGAAGCCGATGGCCATGCCCGTGACGATGTGGACAAAGCCCAGGGCCATGGAGCCCACCAGGATCATCAGCGTATCGTTCAGGGGCGTGAAGAGGGAGGGCAGCTCCAGGGTGCTGGCCGGATCGATGAGCCTGGCCAGCTGGGGGATGAAATCCCCGAAGAAGCCGCCGGTGAGCGCGCCGAAAATGAAGGTCGTCACGCCGCACAGGCCCGCCAGGCGGAACATGTTGCCCGTGGCCCCCCGGGGCTTCGCCTTGTTGGTGACGATGAGAGAGGCCAGGATCATCAGCAGTCCATACCCCATGTCCGCCATCATGATGCCGTAGAACAGCACGAAGAAGGGGGCCATCAGGGGGTTGGGGTCCACGGTGTTGTACGCCGGGAGGGAGTACATCTCGGTCACCATGTTCAGCGGCTGGGTCAGCCTGTTGTTTTTCAGCTTCACGGGCACCTGGGGATAGTCCTCCTCCGGGGGGACCTCGGTCTCCCAGGCGCAGGTGTAGCTCCCCAGCAGACCGGCCAGGCCGGCCTCGGCGCTCTCCGGCACCCAGCCGGTGAGGAAGAAGGCCCGCTCCGTGTCCATCAGGCGGCCTGCGGCCTCCTCCCGGGCCATGTCCTGGGCCGCCCGGTCGGCGCTGCGCTGAAGGATCTCCCGCCGGTCGGCATAGGCCGCCAGGCGCTCCGCCGCCTGGGCCAGCTTGGCGTCCAGCTCGGCCATCTCGCCGTCCAGCCGCCGGTCGTTGTCCACGGCGGTGCCCGTCCAGCCCTTCATGCTCACGCGGTTGAAGCCGTAAGGCTGCAGGGCGGCCAGCAGGTCCTCCTCCGCGCTGGCGTGGCACACCAGCAGGAAGCAGTGGAGCCCCTGGCTCTTGCCCGCGCAGAAGATCTGGCACAGGTCGGACACGGTCTGGAGCTCTCCCTCCAGGGCGGCGAGCTCCGTCCGGGCGGGCACGGTGCCGAAGAGCATGGACACCGTCCCGTCGCTGTCCAGCTCCAGCGGCACATCCAGGGCCAGCCAGGGGGCCAGGGCCGCCTTCTGCAGCTCCAGCTTGGCCCGCTGGGCCTTGAGGGTCTCGATCTCCCGCTGACCCGCCAGCAGTTCGTCCGCCGCGGCCAGGCCGCGGGCGTACACCTCGTCGTCAAAGAGTTCGCCCTCCGTGAGGAGCGGCCGTGCGGCGAGCAGGCCGCCCTTGGCCGGGGCGTACTTTTTCAGCACCTCCAGGGCGCTGTTCAGGGTGCTGCGCTGCTCCGCCGCCTGGGCCAGGCCCCGGCCCTCCGGCCGGGCCAGCTGGCCCCAGAGGGGGTCCTCCGGCTCGGGCGCCGGCTCGCTGAGCTCCACGCACCCCAGGTGCTGCAGTTGGCGGAGCAGGCCGTCCCGGTCGGGCAGAAGTCCGATCAGGCGCAGCCGTTTCATCTTTACAATGGCCATTTAGCTGTTTCCCACCTTTTCCACGATCATCGCGGCCGCCTGCTCCAGCCGCCGCCGGGCGGCGTCCTTCAGTGCGGTACAGGCGGCGCCGCTCTCCTGCCGGAGCGCGTCGGACCGCTCCGCGGCCCGCGCCTCCGCCTGGGCCAGCAGCTCCCTGACCTGCTCGTCCGCCGCGGCCCGGGCCTGGACCTCCGCCTGGCGGCCGGTCTTTTCCCCGTCGGCCAGGATGCGCTTCGCCTCCGCCGCGGCCTCGGCCCGCCGGTCCCGGCCGGTCTGCTCCGCGTCGATCACCTTCTGGATCGCCTCGTAAGCCATAATCATTCACCTCGCTTGCATTGGAAGAGCCCTTTTTCTATATGATCCGAACTCTCCCCGATTGTAAAAATTTTATCATTTTTATGCGGGATTTGCAAGTTAATTTTCTATTCTCTCATATCCATTTTTCTGATATCTCATATTAGAAATACGATAGTATGGTATCTTCGTTAAATTTTATTCAAATTATCTAAATTTTTGAACGAAATATTTTTTCTCGCTCGCGTGTTTCGTTCGCTTTCGGCGCTGCTCCGCAGAATTCGCCCAAAAAAGAAGCACCTCTCAGCACAAGCCGAGAGGTGCTTTTGGTAAATTTTGTTTACGCCTTTGCCCCTTCCAGGCGGCGGTTCCCGCCCCGGGCAAAGTGGATCACCAGGCCGACGACCAGCCCCAGCAGCGCGGGGCAGACCCAGGCCAGGCCCTGCCTGCTGAAGGGGAGCACGCTGTAGACGGCGGGCACCCAGGCGTCCCCCCGGAGGAGGGTCTTGACCCCGGCGGGCAGGGCGTTCACCAGGTCCACCGCCGCCGCCAGCAGGGTGAACACGGTGACGCTGACGAACACCGCCCGGTCATACCGGAACAGCGGGCCGAACAGGCCCAGCAGGATCAGGGTGATGGCCAGGGGGTAGAGGAACATGAGCACCGGCAGAGAGTAGGCCAGGATGGCGTCCAGCCCCAGGTTGGCGAAGGCGAAGGCCACGGCGCTGAAGATCACGGCCCACACCTTGTAGCCGGGGCCCTTGGGGAACATGGCCTCAAAGGTCTCGCTGCAGCTGGTGACCAGGCCGATGGAGGTCTTGAGACAGGCCAGCACCGCCGCCAGGGCGAAGATGATCATGCCCGCGGTGCCGTAGTAGTGCCGGGCCACGGCGGAGAGCACCTGGCCGCCGTTGGAGAACTGCTCCAGTACGCTGCGGCTCTGGGCGCCCACGATAACGGTGGCCACGTACACCACCGCCATCACCAGGCAGCTGAACACGCCGGCCTTGGCGGTGCTCTTGGCCACGGCGGCGGGGTCCTCGATGCCGAAGCCCCGGATGACGTTGATGACCACGATGCCGAAGGCCAGGCTGGCCAGGGCGTCCATGGTGCCGTAGCCCTCCATCAGGCCGCTGAACAGGCCGCCCATCCCGGCGTAGTGGGCGGCGGGCTCCACTGCGGAGGCGGAGCCCATGGGCTTCACCAGGGCGGTGATGATGATCACGCCGAACACCACCAGGAACACCGGCGTCAGGATCTTGCCCACGGACAGCAGGATCTTGCCCGGCTTCAGGGACACCAGCAGCACGATCAGGAAGAACACGGCGGAGAAGATCAGCAGCGCGCCCTTGCCGTCCGCCGCCCCCAGCAGGGGCTCCACGCCCATGGTGAAGGGCACCGTGGCGCAGCGGGGAATGGCAAAGAAGGGGCCGATGGTCAGGTAGAGCGCGCAGGTGAAGAAGTAGCTGTAGCCCTTGCCCACCTTGCGGCTCAGGTCCTGGAGGCCGCCGCTGCGGCTCAGGCCGATGGAGGCCACGCCCAGCAGAGGCATACCCACGCCGATGATGAGGAAGCCTACGATGGCGACCCACAAATTCTTTCCGGCCAGCTGGCCCATGTACGCCGGGAAAATCAGGTTCCCCGCCCCAAAAAACATGCCGAAGAGCATAATGGATACGCTCACCGTCTCCCTTGGATTCATGGATCGTTTCATCTTTGTCATCCTCTCGGTTTGTAGTTTCCTGCGCTGGCAATTATTTGCACTAACGCAGTGAATTGTGAAAAGTATAGCAGTCGCCTTACACTTTGTCAACAAAAATTTTGTTTGTATTACATTTCGTCAATTCCGATCCCCGCAGGCGCTGGGGCGCAGGGGATTTCACCCGCCGCGGCGTCGGGGCGCTCCGCCGGGTCTTGCCCCGCATCCCGTATGTGCAGCGCTGTGCGGCTGCCCGCGGGCCGCTGAGGACAGCGGCCCCTACACCGTGAGCTGCAAGCCTGTCCGCAGGGGCCGCCGCCCTCGGCGGCCCGTTTGGGGTGTTCCGGCCCTGCGGGGCCGGGACGCTCCGCTGGGCCCGATTTCTCTCGCGCAAGAGAAATCGGGG
>CAVJBM010000152.1:0-4681 GCA_963647775.1 Anaerovibrio sp. | reverse complement strand
TGCTCCAGCTGGTGTTCATCCCCCTGGTCATGATCGCCCTGGACCGCACCGGCGCGGTGAAATTCAGCAAAAAGGCCCCGGTGGAGGCCGCAAAGCAATAAAACAAAAAATGCCCGCGGACCGGAGGAACCGGCCCGCGGGCGCTTTCTTTTTCAGTTTTTCTGCTCCAGCTGCTGGATGCAGTGCTCCAGAAACAGCTCCCGGCACAGGTCCTCGCTGTCCTCCCGCCAGGCCAGGACGAAGCCGCTGGTGGTGCCCTCCAGGGGGCGGTAGCACAGGCGGCTTTCCGTCTGGTCGTAGTAGTAATAGTTGCAGAGGAACACCTCGTCGTCCGACATCAGGTTCAGCGACAGGTCCACGTCCGCCGAGACGTACTTTTTGATCTTGGGCACGAAGCCCTGGGTGGCGCAGATGCGGCGCACCTTGTCCGTGTAGCCGGGCAGCTCCTGGGGGCTGCTGCACACGAAGGTGGAGTCCCGCAGGTCCTGGATGCGCAGCGTCTCCCGCCGGGCCAGGGGGCTGCTCTTCAGCATCCCCACGAAGCAGGGCTGCTCCGCCTCGAACAGCCGCCAGCCCAGGTTGCCCTGGCCCCGGCCCTCGAAATCGCAGGGGATGGAGAAGATGACGTCCACGTCCCCCTGGAGCAGCTGCTGCCGGATCTGCTGGGCGGAGCCGGTCTTGATGTGGAGGTGAATGTTGGGGTAGCGGGCGGTGAAGCTGTCCACCAGGGGCATCACGAACAGCTCCGGCCGGAAGGAGTCGATGGTGCCGATGACCACGGAGCGCTCGTACCCGCTCTGGAACAGGTGGGCCTCCTGTAAGTCCTTCTCGATCTGAAGGGGGACGCCCTTCCACCGGTCGTAGAGGTACTGGCCCACGGAGGTGACCCGCAGCCGCTTGTTCTTCCCCCGGACGAACAGCTGGAGGCCGATCTGGCTCTCCAGGCTGGCGATCTTCTTGCTCAGGGTGGACTGGGAGAGGAACAGCACCTCCGCCGCCTGGGTGATGTTGCCGTACTCCACCACCTTGACGAAATAGAAGATCTCGCCCAGACTGATATTGCGCACATCCACGCCCTGCATAGGCCCGCTCCTCCCTGTTTTCTGGTCATTTTATGATAATCCATCCCGCCGGCCTTGTCAATACCGCCATATTTCGCCGCCGGCGGCATATTCCATTTTGGCATTTGGACAGTCGGAATCGAGACTTCACTTTCCCGGCCGCTTTCGTATAATAAGGGCAAAGAAAGCTTTCTTCCTCCCGCCTCCCCCGCTAAAATCAAAAAGAAAGAAGGGGACTTTGTGAACCTGACTGTCATTATCATCGCCTTTATCGCGGTGGTCCTCTCCGTGATCTGGGGCACCAAATTCAAGACCAACGTGGGCGTGGCCGCCCTGGTGTGCGCCTTCCTCATCGGCATCTTCGGCCTGGGCATGAGCCCCGCCGCCATCTACGCCTTCTGGCCCGCACGGACCACGGTGCAGCTGATCATCGTCACCGCCTTCTTCGGCTTCGCCGTGGAGAGCGGCACCATCGACCTCATCGCCAAGACCGTGCTCTACTGGGTGCGCGGCATCCCCTGGATGATCCCGGTGGTGTACCTGCTGCTGACCTTCGCCCTGTCCGCCATCGGCGTGTCGCCCCCGGCGGTGAACATGTTCCTGTTCCCCATTTTCATGACCCTGTGCTACGCCACCCAGACCAACGAGCTCTACCTCACCGTCGGCGCCAACGCCGGCGGCATGTCGGGCACCCTCAGCCCCCTGGGCATGGTGGGCATCATGGTCTCCGGCATGATCTCCGCCTCCGGCATGGAGCTGGACGTGCAGAGCACCGTGGTGCACATCTTCCTCAACGCCACCAAGGTGTTCTTCATCCTGTACGCCATCTACTATGTGGTGCTGCGGCTGTATAAGATCAAGCTGCCCCCCGAGCTGGTGCAGAAGCCCGCCGCCCCCACCCCCCAGCAGAAGGCCAACCTGTGGATCATCCTGGTGTGCGTGCTGCTGATGGTCATTCCGCCCATCTGCCAGGTCTTCCTCCCCAACCCCGTCACCGCCGCCCTGAGCAAACTGGACATCTCCCTGGTCTACGCCCTGGGCATCCTGGCCTGCACCGTGTTCAGGATCGGCAATGAGAAGGCCGTGTTCAAAAACAGCATCCCCTGGAGCGTCATCATCCTCCTGGGCGGCATGACCTGCCTGATGGGCGTCATGCGGCAGGCGGGCCTGGCCGACCTCATCACCCACGCGGTGTCCACCGGCATCTCCCCCGCCCTCATCCCCGTGATCATCGTGTTCCTGTCCGGCTTCCTCAGCCTGTTTTCCGACGGCACCTCCGTGGTCATGCCGCTGATGGTGCCCATCGCCCTGACCATCTCCGCCACCACGGGACTGAGCGCGCCGCTGCTGCTCTCCTGCGTGTGCGTGCCCGCCATCGGCATGGGCATGTCCCCCTTCTCCACCGGCGGCGGCGTGTTCCTCTCCTTCGTGCGGGAGGACCGGTTCCAGAAGATGCTCCTCCAGTCCCTCATCGCCGTGCTGTGCAACCTGGTGCTGATGTGCGTCATGGCACTGGTCAAAATCATCAACTGAGCGAGGTATACTGCCATGAAGATCACCGACGTCCGTGTGCGCAGGCTCTCCTGCGCGTACAATGAGCCCCTGGATGTCTATTCCGACACCGCCATCGTCAACGCCACCGACATCTATCCCGACTTCCGCCGCCATGCCGCCGCCGCCCGGGTGACCATCACCCCGGTGAAGGGGCCGGACGGCGTCCTGACCCTCACCCAGGACTATCTGCAGATCGACACCGACGCCGGCATCTCCGGCGTGGTGGGGCCCATCACCTTCCCGGGCATCACCTACTATCTGCTCAACCACATCAAGTACACCCTGCTGGGGCAGGACCCCATGCGCATCACCTACCTGTCCGACATCCTCTACCGCATCGGCCTGGACCAGACCGCCGGCGACATGACCCGGGCCGCCAGCCACGCGGAGGCCGCCCTGTGGGACATCAAGTGCAAGTACCTGAACGTCCCCCTCTACGAGCTGCTGGGCGGCAAGGTGCGGGAGCGCGCCCCCGCCTATGTGAACACCGCCGGCCTGCCCCACACGGACGAGGTGCTGCTGCCCATCGTCCGGCAGCACACCCAGGACGGCGCCCCCGGCGTGAAGATCTACGCCAAGTACGGCCCCCGGGAGGGTACCGCCGGCATCCGCGCCACCAAGGCCACCCTGGAAAAGGTGCGGGAGGCCATCGGCCCCGACGCCTTTATTGCCCTGGAGGCGGTGTGCTGCTGGGACTACTCCTACGCCCTGGAGCTGGCCCGGGCCATCGAGCCCATCGGCATCGCCTGGCTGGAGGAGCCCTGCCTGCCCGACCGGATGGACGAGTACGCCCGGCTGCGGAGGGTCTGCCCCATCCCCATCTCCGCCGGGGAGCACAGCGTCCGCCGCTGGCAGTTCCGGGACATGATGGACAAGGGCGCCGCCGACATCTACCAGCCGGAGCCCATGTGGTGCGGCGGCATCGGCGAGGCCATGAGCATCATCGACCTGGCCGGCTGCCACAACCGCCTCATCTACATCCACAGCTGCATCCCCAATGTGGACAACCACATCCTCATCGCCTCCAACCCCACCGTCTGCCCCATGACGGAGTATCTGCTGACCATCAACCGGGCCGCCCAGTACTTCCTCAAGTACCCCTCCGAGCCGGTCCACGGCATGGTCGCCCCGCCGGAGACGCCGGGCATCGGCTGCGACATCGACGAGTCCAAGGTGGAGCACGAGCTCTGGCTGGACTGAACCGGCATAAAGACCGCCCGGCCCACAGCTGTGGGCCGGGCGGCTTTCGTGCGGGCCGGCGCGGTTGACAGGCTCACCGCCGGTATGGTATCCTGGACGCAGGAGGTGAACGCGCTATGACTCTCTCCGCATCCCTGGTTTCCGGGCAGACGCGCTCGGTCCTGCTGCTGATCGTTCTCATCGCCGCCGTGGTGCTGCTGGGCCTGGCGCTGCTCCTGCGGCGGCGGGCAGGCAGGCGGGATTCCCCCGCCCTGTGGGTCCTCTGGGGCGTGCTGCTGTGCCTGCTGGCCCTGCTGCTCATCGCGTCCGCGCTGGCGGGCCGCGGCCCCCTGTGGGAGCCCACTCCATCTCCCCATCCATAAAAAATGCCCGGCCCACATCCGTGGGCCGGGCGCGCTTTTTTCAGTTCAGTTCCCCAGCAGGACCCGCTCGATGCCGGCCACGGCCTCGTCCACCAGGGCGTCCACGTCCAGGGCCTGCTCGGCCTCCTCCAGTTCCTCCACCCTGGGCTTGGTGCGGGGGTGCTTGGGGGTAAAGACGGTGCAGCAGTCCTCGTAGGGCAGGATGGAGGTCTCAAAGGTGCCGATGCGCCGGGCCACCCGGACGATCTCCTCCTTGTCCATGCCCACCAGGGGGCGCAGCACCGGCCGGCTACACACGGCGTTGGTGCAGGCCATGGCGTCCAGCGTCTGGCTGGCCACCTGGCCCACGGACTCGCCGGTGACCAGGGCGGTGATGCCGTTCTTCTCCGCCACGCGGCAGGCAATGCGCATCATGAACCGCCGCATGAGGATGGTGAACAGCTCCTCCGGGCAGGAGCGGCGCAGCTCCTCCTGAATTTTGGTGAAGGGCACCACGTGGACGCA
>CAVJBM010000151.1:0-6930 GCA_963647775.1 Anaerovibrio sp. | reverse complement strand
GGGCGCACACGCACACAGCCTTGTTCTCCTCCAGATAGCGGAACAGCTGCACCATGCCCTCCTGCCACAGCAGCGTGCCCTCGTGCTGGGCCAGCAGGGACACCGCCTCCGCCTGGAACATCCAGCGCATCAGGTCGTACACGTCGGAGAAGTGGTAATAGAAGTTCTGCCGCCGGATGCCGCAGCGGTCGGTCAGGTCGCGGATGGTGATCTTGTCCACCGGCTTCTGGGCCATGAGCTCCTTCAGGGCGGCGGCCAGGGCCTGCTTGGTCTGGTCCGACGCGGCGTAGGTCCGTTTTTCCATAGACGGCTCCCCTCCTTTTGGGGGCATTATACCACATGCGGGGCGGGATTTCCAGCGGGACAATCCCGGCCCTTTGTCTGAATTGTGACAGCGGCGGGGGGATTGACCCTTGCAAAATGCCCCCGGCGGGGGTATCCTGTCGCCATCCTGCTGCGGGAGGCGTCATACATGACGGCACGATACCATATCACCATAGACAGTCCCCTGGGGGAGCGCCCGGGGGAGCTGACCCTGAACGAGGGGCCGGAGGGGGTCTCCGGCACCCTGTCCCTGCTGGGGTGGGACAACCCCGTGGCCGGCGCCCGGGAGGGGGACGCCCTCCGGCTGGAGCACCGGCTGCACACCCTGGTCAGCGACCTGCGCTGCACCACCGTCCTCCGCCCCGCCCCCGGCGGCCTGGCGGGCACGGTGCAGGCCGGGCGGGTGCGCATGGCCCTGCGGGGCGAAGTATTTTCGGAACGGGAGGGAGCCGGCGGCAATGGAGCAGACTGAAGCCAAACAGAACAATTTCATGGTGAAGCTGGCCACCTTCATCGTGGACAAGCGGAACCTGTTCTTCCTCATCACCATCATCGCCCTGATCTTCTCCGGGTTTTCCCGGAGCTGGGTGCAGGTGGAGAACGAGCTGTCCGCCTTCCTCCCCGACGGCGCGGAGACCAAGCAGGCCCTGGACGTGATGGAGGAGCAGTTCACCACCTACGGCACTGCCCGGGTGATGGCCGCCAATGTCACTTATGACGAGGCCGCCGGGCTGGCCGACGCTCTGGCGGAGCTCGACGGCGTGCAGAGCGTGGCCTTTGACGGCACCGCCGACCACTACAGCGCCGCCTCCGCCCTGTTCGACGTCACCTTCGACTACGACGAGAACGACGACGCCTGCCTGGACGCCCTGGACGCGGTGAAGGAGGCCCTGGCGGGGTACGACCTGTTCATCTCCACCGAGCTGGGCAGCACCCTTCAGGACACCATCGCCAGCGAGGTCAGCATCATCATGGTCTACGTGGCGGTGATCGTGGTGGTGGTGCTCACCCTCACCAGCCAGACCTACGGCGAGGTGCCCGTGCTGCTGCTCACCTTCGTCACGGCCATGATCCTCAACCAGGGCAGCAACTTCCTGCTGGGGAAGATCTCCTTTGTGTCCAACTCGGTCACCAGCATCCTCCAGCTGGCCCTGTCCCTGGACTACGCGGTCATCCTGTGCAACCGCTTCAAGGAGGAGCACCAGACCCTCCCCATCCGGGAGGCGGCCATCGCCGCCCTCAGCAAAGCCATCCCGGAGATCGGGGCCAGCTCCCTCACCACCGTGGGCGGCCTGGCGGCCATGCTGTTCATGCAGTTCAAGATCGGCCCGGACATGGGCATCTGCCTCATCAAGGCCATCCTGTACGCCCTGCTGTCGGTGTTCATCGTCATGCCGGGGCTGCTGGTGCTCTTCGGGCCCTTCATTGAAAAGACCCACCACCGCAGCTTCGTCCCGAAGATCCCCATCGTGGGCAAGCTCGACTACGCCACCCGCCACGTGATCCCCGTACTCTTCCTGATCTTGGCCATCGCGGGGTATCACTTCTCCTCCCTGTGCCCTTACGTCTACGGGTACAGCACCCTCACCACCCCCAAGCTGAACGAGAGCCAGATCGCCGACAACCTCATCGAGGACACCTTCGGCTCCCCCAACATGGCGGCGCTGGTCATCCCCGCCGGGGACTACGAGAAGGAGGCCGCCCTCCTGGCGGAGCTGGAGGGCATGGACGGGGTGGACTACACTATGGGCCTGGCCAACGCGGAGGCCATGGACGGCTACATGCTGGCCGACCGGCTCACCCCCCGGCAGTTCGGGGAGCTGGCCGGCCTGGACTACGAGACGGCCACGGTGGTCTACGCCGCCTACGCCGCCGACCAGGGGGACTACGCCAAGCTGGCGGGCAACATCGCGGACTACAGGGTGCCCCTCATCGACATGTTCCTCTTCGTCTGCGAGCAGGTGGACAGCGGCGTGGTGACCCTGGACGGGGACGTGCGGGACACCCTGACCGACGCGGAGCGCCAGATGAAGGCCGCCAAGGCCCAGCTGTCCGGCACGGAGTTCGACCGGGTGCTGGTGTACCTCACCCTCCCCGTCAGCGGGGACGAGACCTACGCCTTTACCGACACCCTGCGGGAGACCGCCCAGAGGTACTACCCCGGCGGGCAGGTCCTTGTGGCGGGCAACTCCACCAACGAGTACGACTTTGAGAAGTCCTTCTCCCGGGACAACATGGTGGTGAGCATCGTGTCCATCCTCATCGTGCTGGTGGTGCTGCTGTTCACCTTCAAGTCCGCGGGGATGCCCATTCTGCTGATTTTGGTCATCCAGGGCAGCATCTGGATCAACTTCTCCGTGCCCGCCCTGACGGACTCCCCCCTGTTCTTCATGAGCTATCTGGTGGTGAGCTCCATCCAGATGGGCGCGAACATCGACTACGCCATCGTCATCGCCAGCCGCTACCAGGAGCTGAAAAACACCATGCCCCACCGGGACGCCATGATCGAGACGCTGAACTTCGCCTTCCCCACGGTGATCACGTCGGGGTGCATCCTGTCGGTGTCGGGCATCCTCATCGGGCGCATGACCTCCGAGCCCACCATCTGCGGCATCGGCCAGTGCCTGGGCCGGGGCACCATCATCTCCATGTTCCTGGTGCTGTTCGTGCTGCCGCAGATCCTGCTCATCGGCGGCGGCATCGCGGACAGGACCTCCTTCTCCGTGCCGAAGGTCATCCGCCGCAGCGAGAGCGCCGGGCACGTGTACGTCAACGGCATCGTCAGCGGGCAGATCCGCGGCACGGTCAGCGGCTATCTGCGGGGCAGCGTGGACGGCGAGGCCGACCTGAACGTGCTCTCCGGCAGCGTGTCCGGAGCATCTGAGGGAAAGGAGGACGAGAGCGATGAAGCGAGTGAACACACCGAGGAAGCGCCGGAGGAATAACGCCGGCCGCCTGCTGGCGGCGGCGCTGGCCGCCCTGCTGCTGGCGGGGGCCTGCCCTGCCGCGGCCTTTGCCAGCCAGGGCCGCAGCCTGACCATCTCCACCCGGGAGGAGCTGGCGGACTTCGCCGCCCGCTGCGCCTCCGACTCCTATTCCAGGGGCCTGACGGTCTATCTGGCCGCCGATCTCGACCTGGAGGGGGCTTCCGTCTCCGTGCCCATCTTCCTGGGCACCTTCGAGGGAGGCGGCCACACCCTCCGGGGCCTGTCCCTGACGGAGAGCGCCTCGGTGTATGGCCTGTTCAGCCAGGTGGCCGCCGGGGCGGTGATCCGCGACCTGCGGGTGGCGGGGGAGGTGGCCCCCGGCGGCACCCAGAGCACCGTGGGCGGCATCGCCGGGGAGAACCGGGGCACCATCGACAACTGCGCCTTCTCCGGCGTGGTGTCCGCCGACAGCCTGGTGGGCGGCATCGCAGGGGTCAACCGCTCCGGCGGCACCCTCCGGGGCTGCACCGTCACCGGGGCCGTGCGGGGGGACAGCGGCACCGGCGGCATCGTGGGGCAGAACGGCGGCACCATCCTCCGCTGCACCAACACCGCCGGGGTGAACACCGCCGTGGAGGAGGGGAGCCTCGGCTCCGACCTCACGGGGCTGGACAGCACCCTCTACGCCCTGCTGAAAAACAACGGGAACACCGAGACCTCCTCCGGCTCGGACACCGGCGGCATCGCCGGGTACTCCTCCGGCGTGGTCCAGACCTGCACCAACCTGGGCCATGTGGGCTACCCCCACGTTGGCTACAACGTGGGCGGCATCGCCGGCCGGCAGGACGGCTATCTGGCCGGCTGCACCAACCGGGGCGTGGTGGAGGGCCGCAAGGACGTGGGCGGCATCGTGGGCCAGATGGCCCCGGATGTCACCCTCCAGCTGTCCTCCGACAAGCTGGAGGACCTGCGCACCGAGCTGGACACCCTCCAGACCCTCATCGACCGCACCCTGGACGACGCCCAGGACCTGTCCGACACCGCCTCCGCCCGGCTCACCCGCATCTCCGGCCAGGCGGACGCCGCCCGGGAGAGCGCCGACGACCTGAACCGCCAGATCAGCGACTTTGTGGACGGCAGCATGGATTCGGTGAACGCCGTGTCCCTGCTCATCGACCGGTACATCGACAAGGCCGTGCCCGTGACGGAGTCCATCAGCGCCGGGGCGGACGAACTGGTGACGGCGGTGGAGCGCGCCCGGGACATGCTGGCGGGGCTGGACGGCGTGGAGGAGCTGAACGACACCGCCCTGCGCCAGCTGCGCAATGCCTGCGTGGAGTTCGAGGCGGCGGGCCGCGCCATGCAGAAGGCCGCGGACGAGCTGGAGGCCGCCTTCTCCATGCTGGGCAATGACATCATTCTGCCCGACACCACCCGGCTGCGGGCGGACAACAACGAACTGCTCCAGGCCCAGGATGCCTTTGACGAGGCCCTCCAGGCCGCCATGGACGAGTACGACGCCACCGGCACCGTCAGCCAGGAGACCCTGGAGACCCTGTGGACCTGCCTGCGGGAGGTGCTGGACTGCCTGACCCTGGTGGTGAAGGACCTGGACGAGATCGTCCGCAAGAACGACCTGGGCGGCCTCATCGACTATGACCTGGAGATCCTGCGGCTGGTGATGGGCCGCTGCGAGACGGCGATGGCCCGCTTTTCCGACGCGGCGGAGCACATGACCAACGGCCTGTCCCTGGTGCGCTCCTCCCTGGACACCCTGCGGGAGCTCAACCGCCAGCTGGGGGACGTGTTCGACCAGGCGGACGGCGTGATGGAGGCGGCGGAGAACGCCGCCGGGCAGTTCCGGGACGCGATGGATCAGGCGGAGCAGTGGGCCAGGGACCTGGCCGCGGAGGAGCCCATCACCTTCCCCCAGCTGGGGGACGAGTATGACGCCAGCTCCGCCGCCCTCAACGCCGCCATCGCCGGCATGGGGGACGAGCTGGACGGCCTGAACGGCGACCTGTCCGGCGGCAGCACCGCCCTCCTGGCGGACGCCCGGGCGGTGAACGCCCAGTTCATGACCATCATGGACCTGTTCCTGGACATGCTGAAGGACCTGAGCAACACCCAGGTGGAGGACCTGTACGAGGACGTGTCGGAGGACAGCCTGCGGGGCGCCGTCCGGGGCAAGGTGCTGGAGTGCGTCAACTACGGCGCGGTGAACGCCGACCGCAACGCCGGCGGCGTGGCCGGGGCCATGGCCATCGAGTACGACCTGGACCCGGAGGACGACCTGAAGCAGAGCGACCGCACCGCCCAGTACGTCTATCAGACCCGGGCGGTCCTCATGTCCTGCCAGAACTACGGGCCGGTGACGGCCAAGAAAAGCTGCGGCGGCGGCATCGCCGGGCGGATGGACCTGGGGGTCATCTTCGGCTGCGGCGGGTACGGGGCCGTGGGCGGCGAGGACAGCGACTATGTGGGCGGCGTGTGCGGCCTGTCCCTGTCCTCCGTCCGCAGCAGCTATGCCAAGTGCGCCCTCACGGGCAGCCGCTATGTGGGCGGCATCGCCGGGTCGGCCAGCCGGGTGTCCGGCTGCGTGTCGATGGTGGAGATCGACGGCACGCCCCAGCAGCGGGGGGCCGTCGCCGGGGAGATCACCGGGGAGTACCGGAACAATCGCTTCGTGTCCGACACGCTGGCGGGGGTGGACCGGGTGAGCCTGTCCGGCCGGGCGGAGCAGGTGGAGTACGACGTGCTCTGTCAGGACAAAAGCCTGCCCGACGAGTTCCGGCGGCTGACCCTCAGCTTCACCGCCGATGGGCGGCTGCTGAAGCGGCTGGTGTTCAGCTATGGGGCGTCCTTCGGGGCGTGGGACTTCCCCGCCGCGCCGGAGCGGGAGGGCTGCTGGGTCCGCTGGGACCGCACGGACCTCACCGATCTGCGGTTCGACACGGTGGTGAACGCCGTGTACGAGCCGTACACCACCGCCCTGGCGTCCAGCCAGACCCGGGACGGCCGCCCCCTGCTGCTGGCGGAGGGCCGGTTCCGGGCGGGGGACAGCCTGACCCTCTCCCCCGCTGACGGCCCCGAGCTGACGGAGGAGAACGCCCAAATTTTGGAGTGCTGGCAGGCGGACCTCCCGGCGGACGGTCTGGCGGAGCACACGGTGCGCTGGCGCGTCCCGGAGGGGGCGGAGGGCCTGACGGTCTGGACCGACACCGGGGACGGCTGGCAGCCCGTGGATTCCGAGCGGATCGGCGGCAGTCTGTGCTTCACCCTGACGGGCAGCGGCCGCTTTGCGGTGGTGTCCGCCGTGCGGGACCTGACCCGGCTGTACCTGGCCGCGGCGGCCCTGGCGGCGGTGATCGCAGCGGTGGTGGTGATCGTCCTCCTCACCCGCCGCCGGAAGAAAAGGAAGGCCGCGCCCCAGCCCGTTTCCCAGGAAAATTCCCTGTAGGGGCCGGGTTCCCCGGCCCATTGGGGGTTCCCGCCCGCAGGAAACTTCAAACTGACCGGAGGGCCGCGGCAGACGCCGCGGCCTTCCCTTTGTTCTCCCGTCTCAAGGGCCCGGGGAAAAGCTTGTGCCGGCGCACAAGGCGGCGGGCTCCCGGCCTTATAATAGAGGCAAGGAGGCGAGTGCTCATGGAGCAGACAGGAAAGACCGTACTCATCACCG
>CAVJBM010000150.1:0-2246 GCA_963647775.1 Anaerovibrio sp. | reverse complement strand
AGGGAGGGAAGGCGGCGTTGGTGGACATGTGCAGCTTGCCGGCCTCAACGGTCTTGAGGCTGGACTTGCCGCCGCCGGAGCAGGCGGCAAGGGCGAAGATCATGGTCAGGGCCAGCGCGGCGGCCAGCAGTTTTTTTGTCAGTTTCATTTTCATCTATCTCCTTTTCGCGTTGGTGGGGTTTGTTTGGTTGATGGTCGTACTATACACCAGCCGTGAATAAAATGCAAGGGTTTTTTGGAATATTTTCGGCTTTCTACGGTTTATATTCAGCACACCATGAATGTATATACATTTTTGTGCACAATGGTAAAAAACGGCCCCGCCGGTGAACCCGGCGGAGCCGTTCCATTCAGTCGAAGCCCAGTCCAAAGTATCCGAAGGGCTGCCGCTGCCAGCGGGAGGGGGCCGCGCCGTACAGCCAGCACAGGGCCCCGAAGTGCTGGCCCTCCTCCGGCCCGGCGGGGAAGCGGACCTCCGTCCGGCCGCCGCAGAGGGCGGCGCAGGCGGCGGCCCCCGCGGCCTCGTCCTCCGGGGCGCACAGCAGCTCCTTCACCACCGCCCCCTCGGGCAGGACCTCCACCGCCGCGCAGGCGGGGCCGTGGGGCAGCTCCAGCCGCCGCAGGCCGCCGGGAGCCCCGCCGCCCATGTACCGCTGGAAGGCCAGCTGGCCCTCCGGCTGGACCACATGGGTGGTCCCGGCCAGCAGGGCCTCCCGCAGGGCGGCGTACTCCGCCGGGGTCAGGGGGGCCATGGGCGGCAGTTCTCCGGGCTCCGCCGTGATCCTCCGGTGCCGGAAGGCGGGGGCGAAGCCGTTGGCCCCGAAAAAGTCAAACAGGGAGGGCTCCGCCGGCACGGTGAGGATGCAGTCCGCCCGCCGCTCCCGCAGCAGGGACTTGGCGAAGTCCAGCAGCAGGGCGGCACAGCCCTTGCCCCGGCGCTCCGGGGCGGTGGCCAGGGCGTAGACGTACCCGCCCCGGACGCTCCAGCCGTCGGGAAAGGTCAGGGCCACCTCCGGCAGGGCCAGCATGGAGCACAGCGCGCCGTCCTCCTTCAGGATCAGCGGCCCCTCCGGGGCGCACAGGTCGTAGAACCGGCGCTGAAAGTCTGCCCCGTCCCCGAATACGGCGGACCAGAGCGCCTCCGCCTCCCGCCGCTCCTCCGGCCGGGCAAAGCGCATTTCGACCACGGCTCACACCTCCCGGGCGGTGAATTTCTCCAGCAGAATGTCGGGGTAGTAGGACAGCTTGGCCTTCCGCAGGCCCTCCAGCCCCAGGTCGTCCTCCCGGTTGAACCACTGGGTGTCGGGGTACAGCCGGCGGATATAGCGGGCCAGCTCCCGGTTGATGACGGGGTAGGCCCCCTCCACGTCGGCGTAGGCCTTTTCGAAGTGGACGTCGAAGCAGCCGGGGGCGGTGAAGCTGCCCATGGAGAAGGCCACCGCCCGGCCCCCCGCCCGGATGAGGCCGCCGGTCATCTCCAGCGTGTCCATGTGGTACAGGGCCTCCACCACGGAGATGCTCTCCTCCCCCATGGTCTCGCCGCTGTCGTCGTGCTTCTCGGCGGCCCAGGCCCGCTCCAGTTCCAGACACTCGGGCACGTTCTCCCGGGTCAGGGGCTCGAAGAGCCAGTCGGGGAACTGCTCGTCAAAGCGGTGGATGTGGTTGCGCTTGCCGTGGAGCTTCTTGCCCGTCAGGTCGGCCAGCTTGTCGATGGAATAGATATAGTCCCAGCTGTCCCGGTCGGGCTCGAAGGCGAAGCGGCCGGGACAGGCGGCCTCCAGCTTTTCCTTCTGGTCCGGAGTGAGGCACACCAGCGACAGCGGCACGCCGCGCTCTCTGGCGTCCGCCGCCAGCGCGTCCACTGCCGGGGCCAGCGGGCCGCCGCCGGCGGGGTAGAGGTAGCTCACCCCCAGTCGGGCGTCCACGTGGATCAGCAGACGGTCCGCCCAGCGGGCGATCTTCGCCTGATAGGCCCGGCTCCAGAGGTATACGTTGTTGAAGTTATAGTCGCAGCCCAGGGTGGGCTCCGCCGACAGCAGGGGCTGGGCCCAGGCGCGGTCGGTGAGTTCGGGGCATTTGAATTCGATCATGGATGAAACACGATTCCTTTCCTCGGAGTTTGATCTGTGAGATATCATACCACATTCATAGGATAAAAACAACAGGAAACCGGCAAAAAGCCGCCGCGGAGTTTGAAGTGACCCCCAAAAGTTAGACAATATTTTGAAGTAAAAATTGTTCAAGCA
>CAVJBM010000149.1:0-12290 GCA_963647775.1 Anaerovibrio sp. | reverse complement strand
ACCATGCCCGAGGACGACAAGACCCACCCCATCCCCGACCTGACCGGCTATATCACCGAGGGCCAGATCATCCTGTCCCGGGCCCTGTACCGGCAGGGCATCAATCCCCCGGTGGACGTGCTGCCCTCCCTGTCCCGACTGAAGGACAAGGGCATCGGCGAGGGCAAGACCCGGGAGGACCACGCCAACACCATGAACCAGCTGTTCGCCGCCTATTCCACCGGCAAGGACAACAAGGAGCTCATGTCCATCCTGGGCGAGGCCGCCCTGACCCCCACCGACCTGCTGTACGCCAAATTCGCCGACGAGTTCGAAAAGCGCTACGTGAACCAGGGCTTTGACGAGAACCGCTCCATCCAGGAGACCCTGGACCTGGGCTGGGAGCTGCTGTCCATCCTGCCCACGGCGGAGCTGAAGCGGATCAAACAGGAGTATATCGACAAGTATCTGCCCAAGAAGGAGGGGTGAGCATGGCTGCCACCGTCGTCAACCCCACCCGAATGGAGCTCACCCGGCTGAAGGGCAAGCTCAAGACCTCCCTCCGGGGGCACAAGCTGCTGAAGGATAAGCGGGACGAGCTGATGAAGCAGTTCCTGGACACCGTCCGGGAGGTGCGCCAGCTTCGCTCCCAGGTGGAGGAGGAGCTCATGCGGGTCCACGGCTCCTTCACCGTGGCCTCCGCCGTCATGAGCGGCCCGGCCATGGAGCAGGCCCTGATGTACCCCAAGCAGAGCGTGGAGCTGGACATGACCTTCAAGAACGTCATGTCGGTCAGCGTGCCGGTCTACCACTTCAAGACCAGGACGGAGGACGGGGCGGACATCTTCCCCTACGGCTACGCCGCCACCTCCGGCGAACTGGACGAGGCGGTGGAGGCCCTGGGCGAGGTGTTCCAGTCCATGCTCAAGCTGGCCCAGATCGAAAAGACCGCCCAGCTGCTGGCGGAGGAGATCGAAAAGACCCGCCGCCGGGTCAACGCCCTGGAGTACGTGGTCATCCCCCAGACGGAGGAGAATATCCGCTATATCACCATGAAGCTGGACGAGAACGACCGGTCCAACACCACCCGGCTGATGAAGGTGAAGGATATGCTGCTGAAGGAGTCCATCGAGGAAAAGCGCGCCCAGGATCGGGAGATCCGGGAGCATTACGCGGGCTGACAAGCAAAAAAAGCGCCCCCGCCGCAGACGGGGGCGCTTTTTTGCGTTTACTTCTCGGGGTCGCTGAGCTTTTTCTTCAGCACGATGGCCAGCACGATACCCACCACCATGAGGATGACTCCCAAGGCGATGATGATGTTGGAGAACGTCAGAGGGGTGCGGGCCACGGACTGGAAGCCGCTGTCGAAGCCGGGCAGCTGCCCGATAATGTCCGAGGAACTCACCCCGGCGGGCAGGCCGGAGATGGTGGTGCCGAAGAGATCGCTGGTGCCGCGGTACATCGTGCCGAACATCACCCGGGCGATGACGCCCACGATGGTGATGCCCAGGCCGCTGAGGGCGATGTACACCCCCGCCAGCCAGCCGAACCGGCGGCACAGCCGGCCCAGCACGCCGGGGAGGGTGTTCACCCAGTCGGACCCGCGGCTGGGGCCGGGGTCCGGCGCGGCGTCCCGCACGGTCCAGCCGGGGGCCTTCTCGTCCTCCGGCTCCTCCTCGGACAGCAGCCAGTCGGCGGTGACGCCGAACTCCTTCGCCAGCAGCCGCAGCTTGCCGATCTCGGGCTCGGCCTCGCCGGTCTCCCACTTGCTCACCGCCTGCCGGGACACGCCCAGCTTGTCGGCCAGCGCCTCCTGAGAGAGGCCGGCGCGCTTGCGGCAGGTGTAGATCTTTTCATTCAGTTTCATGGTCGGGCTCCTCTCTTGTTTGATGGTTCCAGCCTATCAGAAAGGGCCGGGCAAAGCCACCAGCCGAGGCTTGAACTTTAGCAACCGGTGGTTGCGGCCCTACGGCTGCAAGGCTTTGCCGGTTACTTCAGATAGGAATTCAGCAGCTTCAGGGTATTCTCCACGCCCTTTTTGTGGCTGCGCTCATACCCGTGGGAGGCGTAGACCCCCGGACCGATGAGGCCGTGGCGCAGGTCGTGCCCGGCGCTGAGGGTGGCCTCCACATCGGAGCCGTAGTGGGGGTAGACGTCCACGGCGTAGTCCGCGCCGGCGGCCTTGGCCGCCGCCACCAGGGCGGAGACGATCTCGTAGTGATAGGGGCCGCCGGAGTCCTTGGCGCAGATGGAGACCTTGGTCTCGTCGCAGCCCAGCCCGTCCCCCACGCAGCCCATGTCCACGCTGATGGCCTCGGTAACGCCGGCGGGGACGGAGGCTGCGCCGCCGTGGCCCACCTCCTCGAACACTGTCACATGGAGCCATACCCGGCGGCTGAGGGCCAGCGCGCCGTCCCTGACCTGTTTGGCCAGCGCCAGCAGCACGCCCACGGACAGCTTGTCGTCCAGAAAGCGGCTCTTGATGTACCCGGAGGGGGTGACCGCCGTTCTGGGGTCGAAGCAGACGATGTCGCCCGGCTCGATGCCCAGGGCGGCCACGTCCTCGGCGGAGCGGACCTCCTCGTCGATGACCACCTCCATGCCGGCGTAGCTGCGCTTGGCGCCGTTGTAGTCGTCGTTCACGTGGATGGAGGCGTTGCACAGCTGGAAGGCGCCGGTGTAGACCCTGCCGTCCCGGGTGTAGATGCGCACGTTCTCCGCCTCGGCGTTGTTGGGGTTCATGCCGCCCAGGTTGGTCAGCTTCAGCCGGCCGGCGCCGGTGACCTGTGTGACCATGCCGCCCAGGGTGTCCACGTGGGCCTCCAGCAGGAGGGCGCCCTCCTCCGCCGCATCGGGGTTCAGGCAGCAGAGCACCCCGCCCTTCCGGGTGAGGGCGGGGGCGTAGCCCAGGCCGCCCAGCACCTCCATGACCCGGGCGGCGGCCCTGTGGGTGAAGCCCGTGGGGCTGTCGATGGCCAGCAGGGCGCAGGTCTGCTCCACGGCGTATTCGGTATATTGATCCATTGTGATCGCTCCGTTTCTTTGGTGAGTTAAGGCGAGTATACCACGTACCGCCGCCGGGCGCAAGGGTTCAGGGGCAGCTCTGCTCCAGCAGGGCGCGCAGCTGGCGGCAGCGCTCCCGGCAGGAATCGGCCAGCTCGGCGTACAGCTCCCGCAGGGCGGGGTCCGCCGTCTCCTCCGCCGCCATGCGGCAGGTGAGCTCCCCCTGCTGCTCCGCCTGATAGCGGCTGCGCACCGCTCCCCACAGGGAGGGGATGGCCGGGGCGGCAAGCTGCTCCGTGGGCCAGTAGCGCAGGCCGGTCAGGAGAAAATAGGCCGCGGACAGCCGCCGGGCCTGCCGGTGGGCGTCGGAGGCCAGGGCGGTGAGGGTGCGGGCCGCGCCGTTTCGGGTGCGGCGGGCCAGATGCCGGTAAAACTGCCAGCCCTCCAGAGCCTCCAAGGTCTGCTGCCGCAGACGGGCGGAGCACTCGGGCGGCGGGCTGTCCGTCAGGTCGCAGCCGGTGGAGTCCCGGGGTACAGGGGTCATGGGCGCGTCCGCCAGGGAGCGGAGATAGGCGCAGGACAGGTCCCCGTCCACCCCCGGCTGGGCAGGCGGGACGGGTGAGGGAGCCGGGGGCTGAGCCTCCTCCGTCCGGGCGGCCTTGGCCCCCATGACCCGCTCCCACACCCGCTGGAACACCTCCGGGTCCTGGGTGGTGCAGATGGTCAGATCTTCCATGTATCAGTTCACCTCCTACGCTTCATTACTATGTGGAGGCGGAAGTCCTTGCCAGTGTTGACAGGGCCTGGGCCCTGTGCTATACTAAACCATAGATAGTTACTATGAATTTGCGGCCCGGCCGCGTCAAAACAGGAGCGATGGAACTATGCTGGAACTGAAGCATCTGTCCTTTTCCGTCACCGGCGAGAGCGGGGAGCGGGACATTCTGAAGGACGTCTCCCTCACCGTGCCGGACGGCACCTTTCTGGTGGTCACCGGTCCCAACGGCGGCGGCAAGACCACCCTGGCCCGCACCATCATGGGCCTGAACCGGGCCACCGGCGGCCAGATCCTCTGGAACGGGGAGGACATCACCGGCCTGTCCATCACGGAGCGGGCCCGGCGGGGCGTCAGCTACGGCTTCCAGCAGCCGCCCCGGTTCAAGGGCATCCGGGTCCGGGACCTGCTGAGCCTGGCCGCCGGCAGCGAGAGCCTCTCCCGGGCGGACGGCTGCCGTCTGCTGACCCAGGTGGGCCTGTGCGCCGGGGACTATATCGACCGGGAGGTGGACGCCTCCCTCTCCGGCGGCGAGGTGAAGCGCATCGAGATCGCCACCATCCTGGCCCGCCGGTCCCCCCTGATGATCTTTGACGAGCCGGAGGCGGGCATCGACCTCTGGTCCTTCGCCAAGCTGACCGAGACCTTCCGCCGCATCCACGAGGAGCGGAAGGCCACCCTCATCATCATCTCCCATCAGGAGCGCATCATCAGTCTGGCGGACCAGATCGTCATGGTGGGGGGCGGCGTGATCACCGATCAGGGCCCCCGGGACGAGATCTTCCCCAAAATTCTGGCCAATGTGCAGGCCGGATGCAGCTATATGAGAGAGGAGGCGCAGGGCTGATGGACAAGGTGGATCTGAACCTCCTGCGGGAGATCGCCGATCTGGAGTCCACCCCCCAGGGGGCGTACAACATCCGCAAGAACGGCAAGCTGGAGGGCCGCGCGTCTTCCGCCAATATCGTCATTGAGACCAAGACCGACAAGCCGGGCATCGACATCCGCATCGCCCCGGGCACGAAGAACGAGTCGGTCCACATCCCTGTGATCCTCACGGAGACCGGCCTGAACGACATGGTGTACAACGACTTTTTCGTGGGCGAGGGGGCCGACGTGGTCATCGTGGCCGGCTGCGGCATTCACAACGGCGGCTGCGCCACCTCCCAGCACGACGGCATCCACACCTTCTACCTGGGGAAAAATTCCCATGTGCGCTACGTGGAGAAGCACTACGGCGAGGGCCCCGGCACCGGCGCCCGCGTCCTGAACCCCCAGACCATCCTCTATCTGGAGGAGGGGGCCAGCGTGGAGCTGGAGACCGTCCAGATCAAGGGCGTGGACTCCGCTAAGCGGTACACCCGGGTGGAGCTGGCCGCGGGGGCGGAGGCCTCCGTCACCGAGCGGATGCTCACCGACGGGGAGCAGACCGCCGAGAGCCGCATCGACGTCATCATGAAGGGGGCCGGGGCCCGGACCCAGGTGGTGTCCCGCTCCGTGGCCCAGGGGAACTCCAGCCAGGTGTTCTACCCCCAGGTGGAGGGCAACGCCCCCTGCTTCGGCCATGTCCAGTGCGACTCCATCATCATGGACCACGCCAGAGTGAGCTCCATCCCCGCCATCACCGCCAACCACACCGACGCCCAGCTGATCCACGAGGCGGCCATCGGCAAGATCGCCGGCGACCAGATCCTCAAGCTGATGACCCTGGGCCTCACGGAGGAGGAAGCGGAGCAGAAGATCCTGGACGGCTTCCTGAGCTAACACAAAAAGAGCGCCCCTCCCGGCTGGGAGGGGCGCTCTTTTTAGTTCTGGTGCTGCGCCAGCCAGGCGGCGCGGCCGATCTCGTAGAGGTTGTTCCCCTGGCTGTCGATGACTACGGTGAGGGGCAGGTCCTCCACCTCCAGCCGGCGGATGGCCTCGGCCCCCAGATCCTCGTAGCAGACCAGCTCCGCGGATTTCACGCAGGCGGACAGCAGAGCCCCGGCGCCGCCGATGGCGCCGAAGTAGACGGCCCCGGTCTCCACCATGGCGTCGATGACGCTCCGGTCCCGCTTGCCCTTGCCGATCATGCCCAGCTCCCCCAGGCGGAGCAGGGTGGGGGCGTAGGCGTCCATGCGGTAGCTGGTGGTGGGCCCGGCGGAGCCGATGGGCCGCCCCGGCTGGGCAGGGGAGGGGCCTACGTAGTAGATGACGGCGCCCTCGATGGGGAAGGGCAGGGGCTTGCCCTCGGCCACCAGGGCGCACAGGCGCCTGTGGGCGGCGTCCCGGGCGGTGTAGACCGTGCCGGACAGCAGCACGCTGTCCCCGGCACGCAGGCCGGCGATGGCCTCCCGGGTCAGGGGGGCGGTGAGTCGGATGGCCATTCAGAGCACCTCCTTCACGTGGCGGGTCACGTGGCAGTTGATGTTCACCGCGCAGGGCAGCCCGGCGATGTGGGTGGGCAGGGTCTCGATGTTCACGGCCAGGGCGGTGGTGCGCCCGCCGAAGCCCTGGGGGCCGATGCCCAGGGAGTTGATCTTTTCCAGCAGCTCGTCCTCCAGGGCGGCGTAGAAGGGGGCATCGTTGTGGGAGCCCAACGGCCGCAGCAGGGCCTGCTTGGCCAGCAGGGCGCACTTGTCAAAGGTGCCGCCGATGCCCACCCCCACCACGATGGGGGGACAGGGGTTGGGACCGGCCTGCTCCACCGCGTCCACGATGAAGCGCTTGACCCCCTCCAGCCCGTCGGAGGGCTTGAGCATGGCGATGCGGCTCATGTTCTCGCTGCCGAAGCCCTTGGGGGCCACGGTGATCTCCACCCGGTCGCCGGGGACCAGTTCGGTGTAGACCATGGCGGGGGTGTTGTCCCCGGTGTTCACCCGGTCCAGAGGGTCCCGCACCACGGACTTGCGCAGATAGCCCTCGGCATAGCCCCGGCGGACTCCCTCGTTCACGGCGGCGGTGAGGTCGCCGGTGATGTGGACCTCCTGCCCCACCTTCAGGAACACGCAGGCCATGCCCGTGTCCTGACAGATGGGGATGCCCTGGCCGATGGAGTAGTTTTCGATGATGCGGTCCAGCACGTCCCGGGCCACAGGCCAGTCCTCCGCCTGCCGGGCGGCGGCGATGGCGGCCTTCACGTCCTCGGGCAGGACGGTGTTGGCCTGGATGCACATGCGGGCCACGGCCTCCGTAATGGCGGCGGCGTTCAGTTCTCTCATAATGGTCGTCCTTTTCTTGTTGATAAAATGCCGGGCTCAGGCGTCGTTGACGTCCAGGAAGGCGCCCACGATGCGGCGCATGTACTGGTCCACCTTTTCCTTGCCGGAATCCAGAATGGTCTGCATGGCCGGGCCGTCGCTGTCCACGATGGCCTTGACCAGGGCCCGGTGGAGCTCGGCGTAGTTGGCGGCGTAGCTTACCGGCAGGACGGTGTTGGTGATCATCCGCTCGGTGAAGGTCAGCTGGTCGTGCAGCTTGGTGAGCACGGAGTTCCCCGTGGCCCGCACCAGCAGGGTGTGGAACTCCGCGTTGTTCTCGTAGCGCTGGATGGGGTCGGTCAGGTGGATGCCCTTGCGGGTGTTCTGCTCCAGCACGATGAGCAGGGAGCGGGGGATGCGGCCCATGAGCATGGTGCAGGCGGAGGCCCGGATGAGCTCCAGCACCTCCAGGGTGTCCAGGCACTCGTCCACCGACAGCCGGCGGACGATGGAGCCGTTGGCGCTGCTGGATTCCACCAGCTGCTCGATCTCCAGCTTTTTCATGGCCTCCCGCACCGGGGTGCGGGACACGTCGAACACCTCGGCCAGCTCCTCCTCCCGCAGGCGGGTGCCCATGGGGAGCAGGCCGGTGGCGATGGCCTCCCGCAGGGTGTGATACAGGGTCTCGCTGGCCTGCTTTTTCTGAATGATATAGGACTTGAGTACGCTCAGCTGCTGTTCCACGGCGATCCCTCCTTAACGCATTATTTTAGCCGAACGGGGCCGCCGCTGTCAACAGGGAAGGGGCGCATACCGGCGTATACAGCGGTATTCTGCCGAGTGAGAGCATATATCGCCGCATGGGCATGTATCAGTTGCGCCGGGGGCCGGAGTGCGGCTATACTGGGAGCACAGGCACGGGGCCCCGTGCCGATCAATGATGAGGTGAGAAAGTTGGCAAAAGAAAATGTAAGCAGCAAGAGCGGTTTCAAGTATTTCCTGGCAGCCCTTGGCCCCGGTTTCATCCTGGCGGCGACCTCCATCGGGCCCGGCTCCATCGTCTCTTCTACCAACGCAGGTGCGAACTTCGGCTATAACCTGTTCTGGTGGTTCATCGTGATGCTGGCCTTCCGGGCAGTGTTCTCCCTGGCCATGAACCGCTATACCGTGGTGACCGGCAAGCCCCTGATGGTGGGCATCCGGGAGAAGTACGGCCCCGTGTGGGCGGTGCTGGCCGGCGTGTTCGCCTTCCTGGGCCAGTGCGTGTACGGCATCGGCAACTTTATGGGCGCGGGCCTGGGCCTGAACATGCTCTTCCCCTCCCTGCCGGTGAAGTGGGGCGGCGTCATCGCCGTGGTCATCTGCGCGATCCTCTTCTTCCTGAAGAACCTGTACAAGAAAATGGAGAACGTCATGAAGGTCCTGGTGGGCATCATGGCCCTGATCTTCGTGATCTCCCTCATCGGCACCCTGGGCATCCCCTACGACGGCACCGTGTCCCACTCCCTGGTGGGTATGCCCGCCGGCAGCACCGCCCTGATGCTCTCCCTGCTGGGCACCACCGCCTCTCTGGGCACCTGCGCCTGGGGCTCATCCCTGGCCAAGGATAAGGGCTACACCGTGGAGGACATCCGCCGCGGCGGCCTGCGCACCGACGTGATCGTGGGCGTCATCGCCATCGGCGTCATCTCCCTGTGCTGCTTCTTTGTGGGCACCAACCTGCTCCCCGGCCAGCCCATCAAAAACGGCATGAACCTGGCCATGGCCCTCAGCGGCCTGCTGGGCGCCTGGGTCCGCCCTGTGTTCGGCATCGGCTTCCTGGCCGCGGCCATCTCCTCCCTGATGATGGCCCCCAAGTTGGGCATCAACCTGCTGCTCCAGGCCCTGAACAAGGACTCCGGCATGGAGAGCAGGACCGAGAACATCGTCAGCATCGTGATGCTGGTGTTCGCGGCGGTGGTGGGCTTCCTGTACAGCGGCGTCCCCGCCCAGCTGCTCACCCTGGCCCAGATCGGCGGCGTCATCAACACCCCCATCCTGGGCATCATGACCATCCTGCTATGCAACCGCAGGGATGAGATGGGCGAGTTCAAGGTCAAGCCCGGCTTCACCGTGGCCCTGTCCGTGGCGTACATCTTCGTGATGGTCACTGTGGTCAACAACGTGATCACGCTGATCGGCAAGCTGTTCTGAACCGTTTTTCCGAAGGGCGCCGCCGCAGCCGCGGCGGCGCCCTCTTTCAAGGGACCGGGGCCCTGCGGCCCGCCCCGTCCATAAAACCAACTCCGGCCCGCAGAAAGGAACATCTGGTATGAATTTTGATCTGGTCATTAAAAACGGCACCGTCTACACCGAGCAGGGCTTTTACAAGCTGAACATCGGCGTCACCGGCGAGAAGATCGCCGTGCTGGCGGACCCCTCCGTGGAGATGCAGGGCGTCCGGGAGATCGACGCCGCCGGCAAGCACGTGCTGCCCGGCTTCATCGACTGCCACTGCCACCTGCGGGATCCGGGCCTCACCCACAAGGAGGATTTCACCACCGGTACCATGGCCGCCGCCCACAGCGGCATCACCATGGTCTGCCCCCAGCCCAACGTGAAGCCCGTCCCCTCCGATCTGGAAAGCTATCTCCAGGAGGTGGAGGCCGGCAAAAAGGGCGCCGTCATCGACTTTAACCCCATCGGTTGCCCCCTGGGGCCCCGGGAGGAGGTCCAGAAGATCGCCGACGCCGGCTCCGCCTGGTTCAAGCTGTTTGAAAAGGTGGCCACCTATCCCTACAACACCTCCGCCGGCACCACCGACACCCACCGCATCTACCAGGCCTTCCAGGATGTGGCCAAGGCGGGCAAGTACTGCTCCGTCCACCCCTTCGACAAGAACTTCTTCGACGCCGCCGTGGAGGAGGTCAAGGCCGAGGGCCACCCCGTGGACCTGGAGCACACCCGCTACCGCTGGTACTCCGACGAGGAGATGACCGGCGCCGCCTATCAGCTGGCCTACTTCGCCCGCAAGACCGGCATGAAGTGGTACGCCATGCACTGCTGGATGCCCGGCTATGTGGACCTGGTGCGGATGCTCAAGGAGCGGGGGGACATGACCATCGTGTCCAGCATGGAGTACATGCCGGCCATCGACGCCTCCGACGAGATCTATGACATCGCCTCCGGCAAGTATATCTACGTCGGCCACGACGCCAAGCCCGACAAGGACAAGATCTGGCAGGGCATCCGGGACGGCGTCATCGACATGGTGGGCTCCGACCACGCCCCCCACGCCCCCGGCGAGTATCACCCCGAGGACGCCCTGCACACCGGCGCCGGCTTCGCCATGCTGGACTACTTCGGCCACCTGCTGGTGTCCCACATGAACGAGGGCTGCTACGACCTGAACAAGCTGGTGGAGATCACCTCCGTCAACTTCGCCAAGGCCTTCGGCATGTACCCCCGCAAGGGCTCCAACGTGGTGGGCACCGACGCCGACTTCACCATCGTGGACCTGAACGAGGAGTGGGAGATCACCGAGCACGACAAGGTCTACACCAAGACCCAGACCATTCCTTACGTGGGCCGCAAAATGCACGGCAGGGTCACCCACACTGTGGTGCGCGGCAGCGTGGTCATGGAGAACGGCGAGGTCCGCGGCGTGCCCGGCTACGGCAAGTTCGTCACCGCCGACAACAGCAAGTAAGAACGCTCGGTGCGGAGAGCGGCGCCAACCGGGCCGCTCTCCGCGTTTTTTGACTGGAAGGAGATGCTTGACATGAAGCCTGTAAAACCCGAGATCGACGCCCTGTTCGGGCAGGACGGGAAGTTCGCCCGCTGGCTGACGGTGGAGGCCGCCCTGGCCGACGCCCAGGCGGACCTGGGGATCATTCCGGCGCACATCGCCGCGGACATCCGCGCCGCCGCCAAGGTGGAGAAGCTGGACCTGTCCCGCTACGACGAGCTCTATCAAAAGACCCGCCAGCCCATGGTGGCCATGCTCCGCCTGCTGGAGGCCGCCGCCGGCCCCGAGAGCGGCCAGTACATCCACCTGGGGGCCACCACCCAGGACATCATCGACACGGCGACGGCCCTGGCGGTGAAGCGGACCATGGAGTTGGCCCGGGAGAAGCTGGTGTCCATCCAGAGCTCCGTGCTGGACCTGTGCGAGACCTACGCCGACACCCCCATGATGGGCCGCACCCACAATATCCAGGCCCTGCCCATCACCTTCGGCTACAAGGCGGCCATCTGGGCCGACGAGCTGGAGCGCTGCATCGTCCGCCTGGACGAGAGCAGGGCGCGCATCTGCGCCCTCCAGCTGTCCGGCGCGGTGGGGTCCATGGTGTCCTTCGGGGAGGACGGCCCCGCCATTCAGGAGCGGATGGCGGCGGCGCTGGGCCTCAGCGTGCCCAATATCTCCTGGCACGCCAGCCGGGACCGCCTGGCGGAGTTCACCGGGGAGCTCGCCCTCATCGGCGGCTGCCTGGGGCGCATCGCCCAGGAGGTCTATCTGCTCATGGGCACGGAGCTGGCCGAGGTCAGCGAGCCCTATGCCAAGGGGGTGGTGGGCTCCTCCACCATGCCCCACAAGATCAACCCCACCTCCAGCCAGCACATGATGAGCTGCGCCCGGGACCTCCGCTACCACAACGCCGCGGTGCAGGAGATGATGTGGGTGGATCACGAGCGGAACATCATGCACTTTGTGGGCGAGCGGGAGCACGTGGAGGCCGCCTGCGTGACCGCCGCCGAGCTGCTGGACCGGGCGGACGACCTGCTGGCCGGGCTCCAGGTGAACGAGAAGAACATGCTGGCCAACCTGAACCGCCTGGGCGGGCTGACCCAGTCGGAGCACGTGATGCTGGAGCTGGGCCATACCATCGGCAAGCAGCATGCCCACGAGCTCATCAACGAGATCGCCGTGGACGCCTTCCAAAACGGCAAAAATTTCGAGGAGGAGCTGAAAAAGAACGGGACCGTGGCCGCCGCCCTGAGCGCCGAGCGCATCCACGCCCTGCTGGACCCCATGCAGTACATCGGCGCGTGCCCCGAACTGGCCCGCCAGACCGCCCGGAAGCTGAGAAAGTGACGGGCGCGGACAACAGAACAAAACGGAAAGTGAGAAATGTATATGACTCCCATTGCGGAAGAAAGCCTGAAGCTGCACTATGAAAAGCGGGGGAAGCTGGAGGTGGTGCCCACGGTGCCCGTGGAGAATGCCCACGACCTGTCCCTGGCCTATACGCCGGGCGTGGCCCAGCCCTGCCTGGAAATTCAGAAGGACATCAGCAAAAGCTACGAGCTCACCGGCCGGTGGAACACCGTGGCCGTGGTCACCGACGGCACCGCCGTCCTGGGCCTGGGCGACA
>CAVJBM010000148.1:1603-2112 GCA_963647775.1 Anaerovibrio sp. | reverse complement strand
GTCCTGGGCCAGGGAGAAGGCGGAGATGCCGTAGACGATGCCGAAGTTCACCGCCTTGGCACTGGAGCGCATTTGGCTCGTCACCTCCTCCGGGGCCACATGGAACACCTTGGCTGCCGTGAGGGTGTGGAAGTCCTGGCCGGAGAGGAACGCCTGCTGCATGGCCTCGTCCCCGGAGATGTGGGCCAGGAGACGCAGCTCCACCTGGGAGTAGTCCGCGTCCACCAGCACATGCCCCGGGGCGGCCACGAACATACCCCGAATGCGGCTGCCCACCTCGGTGCGGGTGGGGATATTTTGCAGGTTCGGCTCCGTGGAGGACAGGCGGCCCGTGGCCGTCACCGTCATCTGGAAGCTGGTACGGATACGGCCATCGGGGTCAATGACCTTCAGCAGGCCGTCGGCATAGGTGCTTTTCAGCTTGGCGTACTGGCGGTACTCCAGGACATCGGCCACAATGGGGGCCTGCCAGCGGAGCTTTTCCAGCACATCGGCGTTGGTGGACCAGC
>CAVJBM010000148.1:0-1544 GCA_963647775.1 Anaerovibrio sp. | reverse complement strand
GTGCCCAGCTGCTTGGGGGAGTTGATGTTGAAGGGCTCCCCGGCCTGGTCGTAAATGCGCTGCTCCAGGGCCGCGATCTTCCCGGCCATGTCCTGGCCGAAGTCCGCCAGGGCCTTGCCGTCCACCAGGAAGCCCCGGCACTCCATCCGGGCCAGCACCGCGCACAGGGGCAGCTCCACGGTCTCGTAGAGCTCGGTCATGCCCAGCGCCCGGAGCTTTCCCGGGAGAATTTCATACAGCGCCGCCACGGCGGAGCAGTAGCTGTGCATGGCGGCCCAGGCGGCGGCCTTGTCCCCCAGGGGGGCGAAGGCGTCCGGCTCCAGGTGGGCAGGCCCCGGCAGCTCCTCATTAAAATAGGTGACGAACAGGCGCGGCAGGTCGTAGCTCCCGGCGGTGGCGTCCAGCAGGTAGGCGGCCAGGGCCGTGTCGAACACATAGCCCTCCGCAGGCAGGCCCTGCTCCAAAAGGGCGCGCATGGTGTCCTTTATATGGTGGCCCACCTTGCGGATGTCCGGGGAAAACAGGGCCGCGAGCAGGGCGCGCCAGTCGCCGCCGTAGCGGTCCGCTTGCAGCTCCGCCGCCATGGCCGTGTCCGTCCCGGTGTCCCACTGGACGGAGAGGACGGACAGGTCCGGCAGGGCGTACACCGTGACAAACGCCGCCTGGCGGCACTTTTCCAGCATTTCCTCCGCCCGGGCCGGGGATTCTATGGTCTCCACGGTGACGGTGCAGTCCGACTTTTCCTCCGGCTGCGCGGCCCGTTTCAGGCCGTATTTTTCAATGAGCTTGGAAAATTCCAGCTTCAAAAACAGGTCATAAAGCTCCGGCTTAAAGGGACGGCGCAGGTTGTCCTCCGGGGTAAACTCCATAGGCACATCGGTGACGATGGTGGCCAGCCAATAGCTGTGGCGGGCGCTCTCCTCCCCCTCCGTCAGCTTACGGATGGCGGCGGGCTTGGCGTTTATGTCCGGCAGGCGCTTGTAAATTTCGTCGAGGGAGCCGTACTCCTGGACCAGGGCCATGGCGGTCTTCTCGCCCACGCCGGGAACGCCGGGGATATTATCGGAGGAGTCGCCCATGAGGGCCTTCAGGTCGATCATGTGGATGGGGTCGAAGCCGTAGGCCTCCCGGAAGGCTGCGGGGGTCATGTCCTTGGTGGTGGTGCGGCCCATGCGGGTGGACACCAGCTTCACCTTGGTGTGGTCGGTGATGAGCTGGAGGCTGTCCTTGTCGCCGGTGACGGCCACGCAGTCCCAGCCCGCCGCCTCGCACTTGCGGCTGATGGTGCCGATGAGGTCGTCGGCCTCCCAGCCCGCCAGCTCGTAGCGGGGGATGTCCATGGCGTCCAGCACCTCTTTCAGCACCGGCATCTGCATAGCCAGCTCCTCGGGCATGGCGTGGCGGGTGGCCTTGTAATTCTCGTCCGCCTCGTGGCGGAAGGTGGGCTCCCGGCGGTCAAAGGTCACGCACAGAGCCTCCGGCTGCTCCTCGTCCAGCAACCGCTGCATGGTGGTGATGAAGCCGAACACCGCGTGGGTGAACAG
>CAVJBM010000147.1:0-8642 GCA_963647775.1 Anaerovibrio sp. | reverse complement strand
GCCCTGGCCCCCGCCGATGTGCTCAGCGTCACCGAGATCGAGGAGGGCAAGAGCTGCCGCGTGGTCGTCCCCGACGACCAGCTGTCCCTGGCCATCGGCAAGGAGGGCCAGAACGCCCGCCTGGCCGCCCGCCTGACCGGCTATAAGATCGACATCCGTCCCGCCAGCGCTCCGGAGCCTCCCGAGGAGGAGCCCGCGGACGCGGCGGAGGAATAAGGGCGGACTGGCCCGACACCGCCGCAGGTGCGGCGCACAAGCGTTTTGCGTCGGCAAAACCTTGAAATCGGCGGAATTCACTTCCGACGATTTGGATTCGATTCGGGGCCCCCGCAAAGCGCAGCTTTGTGGGGCGGGCCAGAACGCCCGCCTGGCCGCGCGCCTGACCGGCTATAAGATCGACATCCGCCCCGCCAGCGCGCCGGAGCCCCCCGAGGAGGAGCCCGCGGACGCGGCGGAGGAATAAGGGCGGACCGGCCCGACACCGCCGCAGGTGCGGCGCACAAGCGTTTTGCGCCGGCAAAACCTTGAAATCGGCGGAATTCACTTCCGACGATTTGGATTCGATCCGGGGTCCCCGCAAAGCGCAGCTTTGTGGGGCGGGCCAGAACGCCCGTCTCGCCGCGCGCCTGACCGGCTATAAGATTGACACATCCGACCCGCCAGCGCGCCGGAGCCCCCCGAGGAGGAGTCCGCGGACGCGGCGGAGGAATAAAAGACCGTACCAGGCAACTCAAACACGGCCCCGGCGGAGCGCTCCGCCGCCCGCAGGCGGCGGGACCCCTGTACCATCACCTTCCGAAGGGAGCGATACACCATGCCGAAAAAAATACCCCTGCGCCAATGCCTTGGCTGCCGGGAGATGAAGCCCAAAAGCGAACTGATCCGGGTGGTGCGCTCCCCCGAGGGAGAGGTCTCCCTGGATTTCCGGGGCAAAAAGCCCGGCCGGGGGGCCTACCTGTGCCCCGACCCGGCCTGCCTGGCCAAGGCGAAAAAGAGCCGCGCCATCGAGCGCGCCTTCTCCGCCCCCGTGGGTCCCGAGGTCTACGCCGCGCTGGAAGCGCAGATGAAGGCGGGTGACGGCGGTGACGGGTAGCGGAGCATTGAGCCTGCTGGGCCTGGCCCGGCGGGGCGGGAACCTGGCCATGGGGGAGGAGCCCGTGGCGGAAGCCTGCCGGCTGGGGAAGGCCCGGCTGGTCCTGCTGGCCGCCGACGCCGGCGACACCACCGCCCGCCGGGGCGCGAGAGCGGCCGAAGCCGCCGGAGTCCCCCTGGCGTCCCTGCCCTACGACAAGGCGGAGATCGGCTTCCGCCTGGGGCGGAGCACCTGCGCCCTGCTGGCGGTGACCGACCGGGGCCTTGCCGCGGCAGCGGCGGCCCGACTGGCGGCGGAGGACGAGAGCCTGCGCCCCCTGGCAGAGGCCCTGGGGGAAAAGACGGAGCGCCGCCGCAGGAGCTCCCCGGGAGCGAGAGAGAAGAAGCACAGCCCGCGGACGGAAGACCCGTCCGCACAGCGGTAATTTTAGGAGGTGGCCTGTTTGAGCCTTGCGAAACATACAGCCCGTGATCTGGCCAAAGATTTCAACATGCAGTCCAAGGAGATCGTCAGCGTCCTGAACGAGTGCACCAAGGGGAACGTGTCCCCCACCAAGGTGCTGGAGGACCGGGAGCTGAACCTGCTCTTTGAGTACCTGACCCAGAAGCATCAGGTGGCGTCCATCGAGTCCATCTATGCCGACGTCTACCATGAGCCCAAGAAGGGCTCCGCCCCCGCCCAGGCGCCCCAGGGCGGCAAGAGCGCCGACGCCCCCGCCCAGCAGGGCAAGGGCTCCGCGCCCGCCCAGAACGGCGGCAAGCCCGCCAAGCCCGCCGCCCCCGTGAACCGCACCCCCGAGAAGAAGGTGGTGGACACCCGCAAGGGCGGCGGCGTCAACCTGGAGAAGTACGACCAGCGGCTGGAGGACCTGGCCCCCGACAAGGCCGACCGGATGCAGACCGGCAAGCAGAAGTTCCAGAACCGGAACAACAAGGGCCGTCAGCAGGGCAGCTTCGGCAGCAAGCGCCGGCAGGAGGAGGCGGAGAAGCTCCGCAAGCTCCAGCTGGAGATCGCCAAGAAGGCCCCCCTGGTGGTCAAGATCCCCGACGAGATCTCCGTGGGCGAGCTGGCCAGCCGCATGAAAAAGACCGGCGCGGAGGTGGTCAAGTGCCTGATCCGCAACGGCGTCATGGCCTCCCTCAGCGACGTCATCGACTTCGACACCGCCGCCATCATCACCGAGGAGCTGGGCTGCAAGGTGGAGAAGGAGGTGGTGGTGACCATCGAGGAGAAGCTCATCGACACCACCGAGGACAAGGAGGAGGACCTGGTGCCCCGGGCCCCCGTGGTGGTGGTCATGGGCCACGTGGACCACGGCAAGACCTCCCTGCTGGACTATATCCGCCACTCCAGCGTGGCCTCCGGCGAGGCCGGCGGCATCACCCAGCACATCGGCGCCTATCAGGTGGAGGTGGACGGCAAGCCCGTCACCTTCCTGGACACCCCGGGCCACGAGGCGTTCACCGCCATGCGTGCCCGCGGCGCCATGATCACCGACATCGCCATTCTGGTGGTGGCCGCCGACGACGGCATCATGCCCCAGACCGTCGAGTCCATCAACCACGCCAAGGCGGCCGATATCCCCGTCATCGTGGCCATCAACAAGATGGATAAGCCCACCGCCAACCCCGACCGCATCATGCAGCAGCTGACCGAGTACGGCCTCATCCCCGAGGAGTGGGGCGGCGAGACCATCGTGTGCCCCATCTCCGCCAAGACCGGCATGGGCATCGACAAGCTGCTGGAGAACCTGGTGCTGCTGGCCGAGGTGCAGGAGCTGAAGGCCAACCCCAACCGTACCGCTCACGGCGCGGTGATCGAGGCCCGGCTGGACAAGAACCGCGGCCCCATCGCCACCCTGCTGGTGCAGAACGGCACCCTGAAGCAGGGCGACATCATCATCGCCGGCACCGCCGTGGGCCGTGTCCGCGGCATGACCAACTACCGCGGCCAGAAGGTCACGGAGGCCGGCCCCTCCGTCCCCGTGGAGATCACCGGCATGGGCGAGGTGCCCGGCGCCGGCGACGACTTCCACGCCGTGGCGGATGAGCGCATGGCCCGCGAGCTGGTGGCCCAGCGCAAGGAAGAGCTGAAGAACGCCACCACCGGCTCCGCCAAGCAGAAGGTTTCTCTGGAGGAGCTGTTCAGCCAGATCCAGGCCGGCGAGATGAAGGACCTGAACGTCATCGTCAAGGCCGACGTCCAGGGCTCTGCCGAGGCGGTGAAGGCCAGCCTGGAGAAGATCTCCAACGAGGAGGTCAGGGTCCGGGTCATCCACTGCGCCGTGGGCGCGGTCAACGAGTCCGACGTGATGCTGGCCGCCACCTCCAACGCCATCATCGTGGGCTTCAACGTCCGCCCGGACAAGAACGCCGCCGAGTCCGCCGCCCGCAACAAGGTGGATATGCGGATGTACCGGGTCATTTACGACTGCATCAACGAGATCGAGGCCGCCATGAAGGGCATGCTGGCCCCCAAGTACAAGGAGGTCGCCCTGGGCGAGGCCGAGGTCCGTCAGGTGTACAAGATCTCCAACGTGGGCGTGGTGGCCGGCTGCTATGTCACCGAGGGCCGCGTGGCCCGCAACGCCCAGATCCGCCTGGTGCGGGACGGCATCGTCATCCACGAGGGCGTCATGAACTCCCTCCAGCGGTTCAAGGACTCCGTGAAGGAGGTCGCCCGCGGGTACGAGTGCGGCATCGGCATCGAGAAGTACAGCGACATCAAAGAGGGCGATATTATTGAAGCCTTCGAGATGCAGCAGATCCAGCCCTAAGCACAGGGCTGAGGGCTGTGCCTGACTGAGTTCGCCCTCTTTGGGGCCCCACGTCAGTGGGGCGGCGCGTCAGCGCCGTACAAGCGTTTTGCGCAGCAAAACCTTGGGCCCGACGGAATTCACTTCCGGCGGGTCAAATTCCAAAGGGGTCCCCATGGAGCCTGCTCCATGGGGCGGGCGATGTGATCGAAGCCTTCGAGATGCAGCAGATCCAGCCCTAACCTATAAGATATAAGCCGGCAGGGCGGGCGTTTCGCCCGCCCTGCTGTCTGATTTTAAGCGCGCAGCCCCCTTTTTGTCATTCTGAGGCGCACCCCTCTTTTGTCATCCTGAGGCGCCCCCCCTTTTTTGTCATCCTGAGGCGCGCCCGCGCCGAAGGATCTTTCCGCTTGGATCCTTCGCTTCGCTCAGGATGACAGGGGACCCGAGCCGATTCCCGTTTACACTTCCGCGGCCCATGGGGCCGGAAAGGAGCACACACTATGGCAAGCGAACGCATCGGACGCATCAACGAAGAGATCCAGCGGGAACTGTCCGACCTCATCCCCCGGGTGAAGGACCCCCGGGTCACCGGGCTCATCTCCATCACCGCGGTGGACACCACCAACGACCTGCGCTGGTGCAAGGTCTACGTGTCCATGCTGGACAAGTCCTCCGCCGCCACCGTGGTGAAGGGGCTGAAGTCCGCCGCCGGCTGGCTGCGGCGGGAGCTGAGCCACGCCCTGGACCTGCGCTACACTCCGGAGCTCATCTTCGTGGAGGACGACTCCATCGACCACGGCGCCCACATTCTGGGGCTCCTGCGGGACCCCAATGTGGTGAAGCCCGCCAACCCCGCCAACGAGCACATCATTCTCGACGAGGAGTGACCAGCATGACCTGTCAGGAGGCGGCGGAGTTCCTCCGCACCCACGATAACTACCTTATCATCACCCACAAGCGCCCGGACGGGGACGCCATCGGCTGCTCCGTGGCCCTGGCGGAGATGCTGCGGGCCATGGGCAAGACCGCCTGGCTCCTGCCCAGTCTGGACGCCACCGACCTGTTTACCGACTATCTGGCGGGCCAGACCGCCCCGGAGGGCTACACCCCCGACACCGTGGTGACGGTGGACCTGGCCAGCCTGGGCCTGCTGCCCCCCAACGGCGCGCCCTGGAAGGACGCCGTCCAGCTGGCCATCGACCACCACCCCTCCAACGACGGCTACGCCGCCCGCACCTGCCTGGAGGGGGACAAGGCCGCCTGCGGCGAGATCCTCTACCACATCGCGCAGCTGCTGGGGGTCATGAGTCCGTCCATCGCGGACATGCTCTACGTGGCCGTGTCCACTGATACGGGCTGCTTCGTCTACTCCAACGTCACCGCCAACACCCACCGGGTGGCGGCGGCCCTGATGGAGGCGGGTGCCAACTACAAATACCTCAATAAGAAGCATTTCCGCACCAAGAGCCTGTCCCGCCTGCGGCTGGAGCAGCTGATGGTGGAGGGGATGCGTCTCTCCCACGGGGACAGTGTGGCGGTGGCCCCCGTGTCCCTGGCCATGATGGCCGCCGCCGGAGCGGGGGAGAACGACGCGGAGGACATCGCCGCCGTGCTGGGCCAGATCAAGGGCGTGCGGCACTCCGCCACCATCCGGGAGCTGAAGCCCGGCGAGTGCAAGATCTCCCTGCGTACCGCCGCGGACCTGAACGCCTCCCGCGTCTGCGCCCGGCTGGGGGGCGGCGGACACGCCGCCGCCGCGGGCTGCACGGTGAACGGCTCCGTGGAGGACGCGGAGCGGGCCATCCTGGCGGCCATCGACGCCGAACTGGCGGAGCATCCCCATGGCTAACGGCATCCTCATCATTGACAAGCCCGCCGGCTGGACCAGCATGGACGTGTGCGCCAAGCTGCGGGGCCTGTTCCGGGAAAAGCGGGTGGGCCACGCCGGCACCCTGGACCCCATGGCCACCGGCGTGCTGCCGGTGTTCCTGGGCCGGGCCACCCGGGCGGTGGAGTTCGCCGCCGGCGGCCGGAAGGAATACCTGGCCACCCTGCGCCTGGGCCTGACCACCGACACCCAGGACGTGACCGGCGCCGTGCTGGAGACCCGCCCCGTCTCTGTCGCCGGACCGGAGCTGGAGGCCGCCCTGGCCGCCTTCCGGGGGGACATCCGGCAGGTGCCGCCCATGTACTCCGCCCTGAAGGTCAACGGCCAGAAGCTGTACGACCTGGCCCGGAAGGGCAGGGAGGTGGAGCGGCAGCCCCGGCCCGTGACCATTTACTCCCTCACGGCGGAGGAACAGCTCAGCGGCACCGACTGGGCCCTCCGGGTGGTGTGCTCCAAGGGGACCTACGTGCGCACCCTCTGCCACGACATCGGCGCGGCCCTGGGCTGCGGCGGGGCCATGGCCGCCCTGCGGCGGACGGAGGCCGCGGGCTTCACCCTGGCCCAGGCCCATACCCTGGAGCAGGTGCAGGACGCCCCCGACCGGGCGGCCCTGCTGCTGCCGGTGGACACCTGCTTTGCCCAGCTGCCCCGGCTGGACCTCACCGCCCCCCAGGCCAAGTGCGTGCGCAACGGCCTGGCCTTCACCTGGCAGGGGGTCCGGGGGGAGTTCCGGGTCTACGGCCCCGGCGGGGATTTTCTGGCGGTGTGCCGCACGGAAGAAGGAAAACTGACGACGGTCAAGAGCTTTTTTGACGTCTGACTGGAAGGGAAATACCATGCAGGAACAAGGAAGGATCATTGCCCTGGGCTTTTTCGACGGGGTCCATCTGGGCCACGCCGCCCTGCTGCGCCGGGTGAGCGAGCTGGCCGCGGCCCAGAACGCCGTGCCGGCGGCCCTCACCTTTGACAAACTCACCACCAAGACCGCCGACGGCAGCCCCGTGCCCCTGCTCTCCACGGAGGGGGACCGGGTCTGGCTCATGGAGTCCCTCTACGGCATCCGCGAGGTGGAGGTGCTCCCCTTTGACAAGGCCCTGATGGAGCTGCCCTGGGACCGGTTCATCACGGACGTCCTCCGGGACCGCTTTCATGCCGTCCACGTGGTGGCCGGGCACGACTATCACTTCGGCTGGCGGGGCCAGGGCGACCCCCGGAAGCTGGCGGCCAAGTGCGCCGAGCTGGGCATGGGCTGCGACATCATCGGCCGGGTGGAGCTGGACGGCGTCACCGTGTCCTCCACCTATATCCGCACCCTCATCGCCGAGGGCGACATGGAGCGGGCCCGCCGCTTCCTGGGCCACCCCCACGTGCTGTCCGGCCCGGTGGTCCATGGGAATGAGGTGGGCCGCACCATCGGCATCCCCACCGCCAACCTGACGGTGCCGGCGGGGGTCATCACCCCGGCCTTCGGCGTGTACGCCGCCCGAGTGGTGACGGAGGAGGGGCCCTATCCCGCCGTCACCAACGTGGGGGTGCGCCCCACGGTCCACGACGACCGGGGGGTCACTGTGGAGCCCTGGATCCTGGGCTATCACGGCGATCTGTACGGCCAGACCATCCGGGTGGAGTTCTGCCGCCGGCTCCGGGGGGAGCGGAAGTTCGCCTCCCTGGCCGAGCTGAAGGCGGAGATCCTCCGCAACGCGGAGGAGACCCGGGCCTATTTTCACGAAACCTGACCCCCGGAGGGATACCCCATGCTGGCAACGATCATCAACGCGGCGCTGGTCCTCATCGGCAGCGCCGTGGGCCTGCTGTGTAAAAATCTCATCAGCGAAAAGCTCATGTCCATCCTGACCCACGCCCTGGGCCTGTGCGTGGCGGGCATCGGCATCAAGGGCATGGTGGGCACGGAGAACACCCTGTGCGTCATCGTGTGCATGGTGGTGGGCACGGCCATCGGCCACGCCCTGCGCATCGAGGAGCGGCTGGAGCGGGGCGGCGAGCTGCTGCGCGCCAGGCTGTCCCACAGCGGCGGCCGCTTCACGGAGGGCTTTGTGAATTCCTCCCTGCTGTTCTGCGTGGGGGCCATGGCCATCACCGGCTCGCTGGAGGCGGGCATGAACCACAACTACGCCATCCTCATCTCCAAGGGCGTCATCGACGGCGTTACCGCCATCTCCTTTGCCGCCGCCATGGGCATCGGCGTGGCCTTCTCCGTGGTGCCTCTGGTGCTCTACCAGGGGGCGCTGACCCTGCTGGCGGCCTGGCTGGGGCCGCTGCTGTCCCAGCCGGTGGTGACGGAGATGAGCGCCGTGGGCGGCACCCTCATCCTGGCCATCAGCATCAATATGCTGGGCCTGGGCAAGGAGCACATCAAGGTGGGGAACATGCTGCCCGCCGCATTTTTACCAATTGCGTACATCCCTCTGGCCCAGTGGCTGACCGGGCTGTTCTGAGCAGAGCCACAAGATAGAAAAAGCGCGCGGACCGCGGTCCGCGCGTTCTTTTTTGCCTTGACCCGGCCGGGAGGGGAAGCGTGCCGAAAAAATGTGTAAAAAAGAAAAAATACCTGTTGAAATCGGCGGCGGGTTGTGCTAATATCAAATCAGAAACATGAATCATGTCTCATGTTAAAGAGCACTGTGGATAGTTACAAAATTGACAATGGTTTCGTATGTCCTTTTTGCACAAAAAAGAGACTTGAAAAATCGGTGCGGCGGTACTATAATTTATGATAGCCGCCACCAGGAGGTGCGGCGTTTTTCTCACGATGGATTGTTAAAAAAAACACAAAGAATTCCGACCAATTATGTAAGGAGGAACTCCCATGTCTTACGTGAAGTATGAAAAGAAGGGCGCGGTGGCGGTGCTGACCATCGACCGGCAGGAGGCGCTGAACGCGC
>CAVJBM010000146.1:3448-25808 GCA_963647775.1 Anaerovibrio sp. | reverse complement strand
CGAAGTGAAGTCCCCCGCCAGTTATGGCAGGGGGATGTAGGCGAGGTCTGGCGTTACCATCTCGGCGGGATTCCCCCGTATTCTTATTTTATATTGTAGTGGCAAAGGAGACTTGCTATCACTTAAAACGGGTCGAGCCTTGGTGCGACCCAGCGGGGAGGGCACAAAGGCCGTAACCCGCTGGGTCGTGGCAGGGGTATTACTTTGGCTATCAATCGTCGTCGGGACACAGGTCGTTCATAATGGCTTCATACAGGGCCTTGTCTTTTTCGACTCGCTCGTCTACAAAATCGGCCAGTTCAATCTCGTTCTTGCCCATCCAGTAGCGAACGTCATCGGGGTCGGCTGCCCAATAATGTACGGTTTTGTCAAAGCTGCCATCACCCACAATATCTTCCAACGTGAAGTAATACAGGCCATCCTCCGTGCGCCAGAGCACGACTTCTACAACGTCGCTAAAGAATTCGTCGAAAATGGTGGTGGCCATAACGCGGATTGCGTTTTCGGTCTTATAAGTGTGACCTTTACTCTTGAAGGTGTAATTTTCCATAAAAAAATCTTTCTCCCCTTATGCCGTGGGGGCTGGCAATTTTAGTTTTTGTGCGTCTTCCGGGGCCTTGCCCCGTCAGACGGCAATATGGCGTCCCCCGCCTGTGCACAACGGGGCACTTATTTTCAGATTCATTTTTTGATTCGTTGAAAATGAACCCGTGTCAGCTGACATAGTCATAATTCAACATTTTTTCGCAAAAGGAAAGGGGAAGGCGTTTTTGTAACATAACTGTAATAGTAGAAATATTTTTAATATTCTTGCTCAAAAAAGAGAAAAGCGTCATTCGTGGCGATGAATAATTACGCAGCGCCTATTCGCGACATTTGGCTTCCTTCAAAAAATGTGATTTTCGAAACCCTTGCGCCGCAGGGTTTGTACAGCACTCCCAGTGTGGACAGTCTGGACTGGAAGAACATCTCCGCCGCGGAGATCGAAAAGCGGGTGCTGGGCAAGGTGGGGCCGGGGTCCATCGTGCTGTTCCACAACGCGGGGCTCCACACGCCGGAGGCCCTGCCGGGCATCATCGAGAGCCTCTTGCAGCAGGGATATCAGTTCGTGCCCATCTCGGAGCTCATCTGCACCGGGGAGTACACCATCGACCACACGGGAAAGCAGTGCCCGGCAAGATAAGAACACGGCCCGGAAGCGCAGGCTTCCGGGCCGTTTCTGCCGCAGGGGCGCTTACTCCATCTCGTAGATGCCGGCGGCGCCCTGGCCGCCGCCGATGCACATGGTCACCAGGCCGTACCGGCCGCCGGTACGCTTCAGTTCGCTGAGGATCTTGCAGCTGAGGATGCCGCCGGTGGCGCCCAGGGGGTGGCCCAGAGCCATGGCACCGCCGTTGGGGTTGACCTTCTCCTTGGGCAGGTGCAGGTCCCGGATGCAGGCCATCATCTGGGAGGCGAAGGCCTCGTTCAGCTCGATGACGTCCATGTCGTCCACGGTGAGGCCGGTGCGGGCCATGACCTTGGGCACGGCCTTGATGGGGCCCAGGCCCATGACGCCGGCGGGCACGCCGCCCACGGCGAAGGACACGAAGCGGGCGATGGGGGCATAGCCCAGCTTTTCCGCGGTCTCCCGGGCCATGAGCACCACGAAGCCCGCGCCGTCGGTCATCTGGGAGGAGGTGGCGGCGGTGACCCGGCCGTCCTCCTTGAAGCAGGGCTTCAGCTTGGCCAGGGACTCCAGATTGGTGCCGGGGCGGATGCCCTCGTCCTCGGTGACCAGCACGTCCTGGCCGTCGATCTCGGCGTGGATGGGGATGATCTCATCCTTGAACTTGCCGGCGGCCTGGGCGGCGGCGGCCTTGGCGTGGCTCTCCACCGCCTCCTGCTCCATCTCAACGCGGCTGATGTCGTACAGGGCGGCCACGTTCTCGGCGGTCATGCCCATGGAGATGTAGGTGTCGGGCTTCATCTCCACCAGCTTCGCGTCGGCATACTGCACGTCGGGATTCATGTCCATGCCGGTCATGTACTCTACGCCGCCGGCACAGACGATGTCCATCTCGCCGGCCTTGATGGCGTTGGCGGCGAACTCGATGGCCTGCAGGCCGGAGGAGCAGAAGCGGTTTACCGTGACGCCGGTGACGGAGTCGGGCAGGCCCGCCCGCTGGGCCACCAGGCGGCCGATGTTCCAGAAGCACTTTTTCTCGGGGGTGGCGCAGCCCACCACCACGTCGTCAATGAGGCTGCGGTCCAGGCCGGGCAGCCGGTCCAGCACGCCGGCCAGGCACTGGCCGCCGAATTCCACGGGGTGCAGGTTGGCGAAGGAGCCCTTGTTGGCCCGGGCCAGGGGGGTGCGGCCGTAGGCGACCACGACGGCGTCTCTCGGATTTTTCATGATGATTACCTCCAGCGTATCAAATCAGAATTTATTTCATATGGTAGAGATCCAGCTTTTTGTACAGCACCGTGCGGGAGATGCCCAGCAGCCGGGCGGCTTTGGCGTGGTTGCCGCCGGTGGCCTGAAGGGCCCGGCGGATGAGGCTGCGTTCTACCTCCTGCTTGTTGCTCTGTAGATCGAACTCGGACAGGCCGGTGCGGGCTCCGCGGGAGCGGGCGTTCATGCGCAGCATCAGCCGGTCGAAGTCACCCTCCTGCAAAAGGGTGCCCTTGGCGGTGTTCATGGCGGACTCGATGGCGTTCTGCAATTCGCGCACGTTGCCCGGCCAGTCGTAATTCTCCAGCAGCTCCAGCACGCCGGGGGTCACCCCCTGGATGGCCATGCCCAGCTGGCTGTTCAGCCGGCGGATGATGTCCTCCACCAGCAGGGGGATGTCCTCCTTGCGGCTGCGCAGGGGCGGGGCGGTGATGTGCACCACGTTGAGCCGGTAGTAGAGGTCGCTGCGGAAGTCGCCCTGCTGCACCAGCTGCTCCAGCGGGATGTTGGACGCGGCGATGACCCGCACGTCCACGGGGAACACGCCGTCGCCGCCCACGGGGTCGATCTCCCGCTCCTGCAAGACACGCAGGAACTTGGGCTGCATGGTGGCGGGGAGGAGGTTGACCTCGTCCAGGAACAGCGAGCCCTTGTCCGCCAGCTGGAAGCGGCCGATCTTGCCCTTTTTGGAGGCGCCGGTGAAGGCGCCGGGGGCGTAGCCGAAGAATTCCGATTCCATCAGTTCCGCCGGGATGGCGGAGCAGTTCACCCGCACGAAGTTGGCCGCCCGCCGGGTGCTGAGGGAGTGGATGGCGTGGGCGATGAGCTCCTTGCCGCTGCCGGTCTCCCCCTCGATGAGCACGGTGGAGGCGGAGCTGGAGGCCTGCACGATCTGGGCCTTCAGCTGGGCGATGGCCTTGCTGCGGCCGATGATGTTGTCCAGCTGGTAGCGGGCGCCCCGCTCCCGGGAGAGCTCGTTCCGGTAGAAGTCCACCTCGCTGCGCAGCTCCTCCGCCTGCTGGAGCAGCTCCTTGGCGTTGAGCACGCCGTTGAACACCACATAGAGGAACAGCCCGTCCACATTGCCCTTCTCATCCCGCAGGGGGATGTAGGTGGTAAAGAAGGGAATGTCGCTCTGGATAACGGGGCGGGCCTGGATGACCTGCCCGGTCTCCAGGGCCAGCAGGGCGTGGGTGTCGGAGATGATCTCGTTCACGCGCTTGCCCAGCACCTCGCCGGAGGTGCGGTGGGTCCACTCCTGCCAGGGCTTGCTGACGTAAAGGTAGCGGCCGTCCCGGTCCAGCAGGGCGCAGTTGAGTTGGTCCAGGCAGCGGGAGGCGGTCTTGCGGCTCAATCCTGACTCCATAGTGTCACCGCCTTTCTGAGTTTGTCGCGTTTCCTGGGAAACGCATTGGGCCCATGGGCCCAATGATAAATCTATCCTATCGTAGCAGTATTATAGTAGTTCGGCTGACGACTTGCAATCTGCGGCTTTACTGAAATATCGGGGCCATTATTGTTCGAATTTAACAAAAATAGCGAGTGAAAACATTGCATACTATACGAAACGACGGGTAAATAAAGAAAATGTGCAATCTAATTGATACATGTAATGAAATACTGACACACCGTGAAAGCCCTTCTGCCGCAAGGAACGTACCGCTCCGGAAACACCGGGTGTAATCCTACGCTGACAGCCCGCGGCGGGCGGCGGGAGGGCCGGAAATCGGAAAAACCGCGCCAAATGGCCGTTTCTGCCCGTTCGGGCGAGTTGGCACGCGGCTTGCTTTATACATGCTCTGTTCCACAAGCGCCGGACCGCCGGCGCGTGAAGGTCCATTTGATCATCTTTATAAGGAGAGTGTTTTGCATGAAGATCATCGACCTGACTGTAACCCTGGAAGAAGACCTGCCCTGCGATCCCCCGATCCAGATCCCCAAGATCCAGCGCCTGGATCACAAGGACACCGCCGAACAGATGCCCCAGTACTTCCCCGGCACCACCACGGCCGACCTGCCCGGCGGCAACGGCTGGGCCATCGACTTTGTTCAGATGTGCACCCACTCCGGCACCCATCTGGACGCCCCCTGGCACTACTACCCCATCCAGAACGAGGACATCATCCCCGGAGGCGAGAAGGCCTGGACCATCGAGCAGGTGCCCCTGGACTGGTGCATCGGCCGCGGCGTGAAGCTGGACTTCTCCGACCATCCCGACGGCTATAAGGTCAGCAAGAAGGACGTGCAGGACTACCTGGCCAAGATCGGCCACGAGCTGAAGCCCGGCGACATCGTGCTGCTGCGCAGCGGCGCCCGGGGCGGCACCGGCGACAACCATGTGGGCGACCGCTGGGGCACCGCCGAGTACCTGGTGGCCGGCGTGGGCATGAGCGCCGAGGCCACCGTCTGGCTGGCCGAGCAGGGCGTCCACGTGGTGGGCACCGACGGCTGGAGCTGGGACGTCCCCCTGCCCATCGAGGCCAAGGAGTTTGAGAAGTCCCACGACAAGTCCATCATCTGGGAGGCCCACCGGGCCGGCCGCAACCGCGCTTACTGCCACATCGAGAAGCTGGCCAACCTGGAGAACCTGCCCGACGACGGCTACACCGTCTACGCCCTGCCCATCCCTGTCAAGGGCGGCAGCGCCGGCTGGTGCCGCGTGATCGCCATTCTGGACGAGGATAAGTAAGTTTACCCTGCTTTGCCGTTCCTGATGCGGCCGCTGAGGTTCGGCGGCGGCCGCGAGAAAGTGTTCCGCCCCAAGCGGAACGTGTGTATTTAAGAGAAGGAGTGTAATCAATGGGAGCAAACGTTACCTTTTTGATCCTGTTTGTGATCTTCTGCGCCATCCTCGTGGGGTGCGGTATCGTGTCCAAGCGCTGGGTCAAGGACTCTTCCGACTATATTCTGGCCGGACGTGAGATCTCTACCTTCATCAACATGATCGGTGTGTGCGCCATCGGCTTCGCCGGCACCACCATCGCCCTGGCCCCCGGCTTCACCATCCAGCTGGGCCTGACGGCCTCCTGGACCTGGGGCATCATCTACGGCGTGTGCGGCCTGCTGCTGTTCGCCGTGCTGTTCTCCAACTTCATCCGCCGCTGCGGCGCCCAGACTCTGCCCGAGTACCTGGAGATGCGCTATGACGGCAAGGTCCGCTCCATCGTGGCCATCACCTCCGTCATCGGCATGGCGGGCATCCTGGCCAACAACATCGTGTCCTGCACCAACGCCATCGCCGGCTACACCGGCTGGGACCCCACTCTGATCCGGTCCATCATCTTCCTGGTGATCATCGCCTTCACCTTCATCTCCGGCCTGTGGGCCACCACCCTGACCGACTTCTTCCAGGTGTGCCTGGGCGTCATCATCATCCCCACCCTGCTCATCCTGCTGGCCAAGCACTATGGCTGGTTTGACGCCATCAACGCCGCCTGGCCCGGCGGCAACGTGTTCAGCGCTGGTGTTACCGGTGCTACCCTGGCCGGCTTCAGCGGCAAGTATCCCTCCGTGCTGAACTTCATCATCTGCTTCGCCGCCGCTCTGGTGTGGGGCAACAACTACTACTGGATGAAGATCGCCAACTGCCGCTCCGAGAAGGTCGCCAAGAAGTCCTTCATCCTGGCCGCCATCATCCTCATCGTGGTGTTCTGCATCCCCCTGGGCATCGTGGGCGCTTACGCCGGCGGCTTCCTGAGCGATCACTTCGTGTCTCCCTACGGCACCGGCGCCGTGGCCCCCACCGGCGCTTACGGCCTGATCGCCTCCACCTTCCCCGCCCTGCTGGGCTCCTTCATCGTCATCGGCGCCGTGGCCGCCTCCATCTCCACCGCCTCCACCTCCGCCCTGGGCGCCTCCGCCGTGGCCACCCGCGACATCTATCAGCGGCTGGTCAACCCCAATGCGGACGCTAAGAAGAGCCTGAAGGCCTCCAAGTGGATCATGGTCCTCATCGGCATCCTGACCTGGGTGCTCTGCCTGTTCCCCGGCGGACCCACCTACCTGTTCGCCTTCGCCAACTGCTGGCTGGTGCCGCCCGCCATCCTGCTGGGCCTGGGCGCCATCTGGCCCCGCTTCAACACCACCGGCGCCAAGTCCGGCGCCATCGCCGGCATGGTGACCATGGTCGTGCTGACCGTTCTGGACCTGACCGGCGCCTGGCACGTGGGCCAGTACCTGTACCTGGCCACCGCCGGCTTCCTGGTGACCCTGATCGTGGCCATCATCGGCTCCTTCTGCGGTAAGCCCAAGTACTACGGCCAGGCCGGCTGGGAGCGCGTTCCCACCGCCACCAACCGCAAGGACGTCGCCCTGGACGACACCGACAAGCAGATCCTGGAGATGCTCCGCGTGGGCCACTGCTACATGTCCGACCTGACCGACGCCCTGGGCGTTGACTCCAAGACCTCCGGCGCCTCCATCGAGAAGCTGGATCAGGGCGGCTACCTGGTGCGCGCCGGCATGACCGGCTCCAAGTTCTACACCTTCTCCATCACCGAGAAGGGCCTGGCCGCTCTGCCCGCCCTCACCGGCGCTGAGGCCGAGATGGCCAAGGACGACCTGAACCCCATGTATGTGGAGCTGCTGAAGGTGGTCAAGGATCACCCCGAGAAGCAGGCGGACTTCCTGAAGAAGTACGGCATCAAGTCCATGCGGATGTCCTCCATCTGCTCTCACCTGACCCGTCAGGGCTACATCATCGAGGGCGGCCTGTTCAAGCGTAAGCTGCGCGTCACCGAGAAGGGCGCCGCCGCCGTCGCCAAGTACGCCAAGTAAGGCACATACGCCTTCAACTGTATCTCCCTCCATCCGCCGCCCGCCGGAGCCCACCGAACCGGGCTCCGGCGGGCGGCCTTTTGGGAGAAAGGAGACCGGATTATGTACGAGAACGAATACCGCAGAAAGCTGTGCACGCCGGAGGACGCGGCGGCCTGGGTCAGCAGCGGGGACACGGTCTTTGTCCCCGGCGGGGCCCTGACGCCCACGGCCTTTGCCAAGGCCCTCTACGCCCGGCGGGACCAGCTGGAGCGGGTGCGGGTGCTGAACTATCTGCCCCTGGCGGCGCTGGACTTCCTGATGGACCCGGAATGTAAGGGCCATTTTGAGGTGCAGTCCCTCTTTTACAGCGGCCCCCAGCGGGTGGCCGACGACCACGGCTTCTGCGACGTGGTGCCCGTCCATCTGCGCAACGCCGCCCGGGACTGGGCGGAGCACGTGCCGGAGTACGACCTGATGGTCATTACCGTCTCCCCCATGGACCGGCACGGGTACTTCACCATGGCGGCCTCCTCCCTGGTGGAGTGGCAGATGCTGAAGGGGGCCAAAAGGCTGGTGCTGGAGGTGGCCTCCCGCGCGCCCCGCACCTATGGCGACACCCTCATCCACATCTCCCAGGCGGACGCCCTTTATGAAGCGGACCGGGGGGCCTGCATCCTGCCCAACCCCGCCCCCACCCATGAGGACGAGCTGCTGGGCGGCCATGTGGCCGAGCTGGTGAAGGACGGGGACACCATCCAGCTGGGCTTCGGCGGCACCATCAACGCCCTGGCCGGCCAGCTGAAGGGAAAGCACGACCTGGGCCTGCACACCGAGGCCTTTTCCGACGCGGCCATGGAGCTGATGGAGTGCGGCGCGGTGAACAACAGCCGCAAGACCCTCTACCCCCGGCAGGTGCTCACCTCCTTCACCATGGGCAGCCAGCGGCTCTACGACTATATCGACGACAACATGGCCATCGTCCACCGTTCCCTGGCCTACACCAACGACCCCCGGGTCATCTGCCGGAACCGGAGCATGGTGTCCATCAACGCCACCCTCCAGATGGACCTGATGGGCCAGTGCGCCTCCGAGGCCATCGGCATCAGGCAGTACTCCGGCGCCGGCGGCCAGGTGGACACCGCCATCGGCGCCCAGATGGCCGAGGGCGGCCGGTCGGTCATCACCGTGCGCTCCACCTACACGGTGAAGGACCCCGTCACCGGGGAGCGGCGGCTGCGCAGCCGCATCGTGCCCCGGCTGGACCCCAGCAGCGTGGTGACCCTCACCCGGAACAACGTGCACTTCGTGGCGTCGGAGTACGGGGTGGTGTGCCTGCGGGGGCTCACCCTGGCGGAGCGGGCCAAGGCCCTCATTTCCATCGCGCACCCGGACTTCCGGCCCTGGCTGGAGGAGGAATATGACAAGATCCGCCGCGGCGCGCAGTGAGCCGCGGGAGAAAGGTTGATACCAATGGACATCAGAGAAGTAGTTGTGGTGGGCATGGCCCGCTCCCCCATCGGGAACTTCGGCGGGGCCCTGTCCTCCGTGCCCGCGGTGGAGCTGGCCACCGCCGTGGCCCGCGCCGCCGTGGAGCGTGCCGGCGTGGACCCCAGGGAGATCAACGAGGTCACCCTGGGCACCGTCTATAAGCACGGCATGAAGGGCAACCCCGCCCGGCAGGTGCAGGTGGCCCTGGGCATCCCTGTTGAGGGGGCCGCCTGCACCGTGGAGCAGCAGTGCGCCTCCAGCCTGCGGGCGCTGGAGATCGCCGTGCAGCAGATCCAGCTGGGCAAGACCGACGCCGCCCTGGTCTGCGGCGTGGAGAGCATGTCCAACGTGCCCCACCTGATGCTGGGCCTGCGCAAGGGCGTGAAGCTGGGGCCCGCGAAGGTGGAGGACGCCCTGCAGTACGACGCCCTCATCGACGTGTTCAGCGGCGAGAGCATCATGCGCACCGCCGAGAACGTGGCCGAGCGCTGGCACGTCTCCCGCCAGGCCCAGGACGAGTACGCCCTGCTGAGCCAGCAGCGGGCGGCGGACGCCATCGAGGCCGGCCGCTTCAAGGAGGAGATCGTCCCCATCGAGGTCAAGACCCGCAAGGGCATCGTCCTGGTGGACACCGACGAGCACCCCCGCCGCACCACCATGGAGGAGCTGGCCGCCCTGCGCCCCGCCTTCATGAAGGACGGCACCGTCACCGCCGGCAACGCCTCCGGCATCAACGACGGGGCCAGCGCCGCGGTCATCATGTCCGCGGACAAGGCCAAGGCCCTGGGCCTGAAGCCCCTGGTGCGCATCCTGTCCACCGCCACGGTGGGCGTGGCCCCGGAGATCATGGGCGTGGGCCCCATCTACGCCATCCCCAAGGCCATCGAATACGCCGGCCTGACCCAGGCGGACATCGACTATTATGAGATCAACGAGGCCTTCGCCGCCCAGGTGGTGCCCTGCCTGCGGGAGCTGAACATCCCCCTGGACAAGGTCAACGCCAACGGCTCCGGCATCGCCCTGGGCCACCCCGTGGGCATGACCGGCCTGCGTCTCATGATCAGCGGCTACTATGAACTGAAGCGCCGGGGCGGCCGGTATGGCTGCGGCTCCCTGTGCGCCGGCGGCGGCCCCGCCATGGCAGTCGTGTTTGAAGCGCTTGATTGACCCATCCGCTTATTATTTGAAAGGAGTAATCACTATGGCTAAGAAAACGATCATCACCGTGGCCACCACCGGCGCGTGGCCCAAGAAGGAGAACAACCCCAACGTGCCCATGACCCCCGCCGAGATCGCCGAGGACGTCTATGACTGCTGGCAGGCGGGCGCCGCCGTGGCCCACCTCCACATGCGGGACGACAACGGCAACGGCACCATGGACAAGGCCAAGTTCGCCGAGACCGTGCATCTGCTGCGCACCAACCATCCCGACTGCGACATCATCCTGAACCTGACCACCTCCGGCGCCCTCACCGCCAACGACGAGGAGCGCTGGGCCCACATCGTGGAGCTGAAGCCGGAGATGGCCTCCTACGACTGCGGCTCCATGAACTGGCTGCACACCGCCCTGTTCCTCAACTCCCCCGCCTTCCTGGAGAAGCTGGGCGCCATCATGGATGAGAACCACATCAAGCCCGAGATCGAGTGCTTCGACCCCGGCATGATCGCCAACGCCGCCTATTACCTGAAGAAGGGCGTGCTGAAGGCCCCGCTGCACTTCCAGATGTGCATGGGCTGCGCCAACGGCATCCCCGGCTCCATGAAGAACCTGCTGTTCATGAAGGAGACCATGGATCAGCTGTGCCCGGGCTCCACCTGGAGCTGCTTCGGCGTGGGCCACTCCGCCATGGAGATCCTGTACGGCGCCGTGGCCCTGGGCGGCCACATCCGCGTGGGCATGGAGGACAACGTGATGTACGCCAAGGGCCAGCTGGCCGCCAGCAACCGCCAGTTCGTGGAGCGGGCCGCCCGCGTCATCCGCGAGTACGGCAACGACGTCGCCACCCCCGCCGAGGCCCGCGAGATCCTCAGCCTGAAGTAAGATAGAAGTAAGCGCAAAAGCCCCCCCGCTGCACCGCAGCGGGGGGCTTTTTTACGAAAAGGGAGTCAAAGCTGATAATATACCTCCGGGTCAAGCTGCCCCTCGCGGATGAGGATGCCGTAGGAGAGGTAGAGCCGGACCAGGTTGTAGGTGTCGTAAATATCCAGCCCGGTCTTTTCCGTGATCTTTTCCACCCGGTACTGCATGGTCGTCCGGTGGATGCCCAGGGCCTTGGAGGCAGCGGTCTGCTTTCCGCCGGAGATGATGAGCATGTACAGGGTGTAGACATACTGGGTGTTGAAGCTCTTGTCGTATTCCAGCAGCTCCAGCAGCTGGGGCAGACAGAAGGACAGGGAGGGGGTCTCCTGCTGGCCGCTGCCGGAGATCAGGTCGTATACCATGCAGTCGGTGTAGAAGAACAGCTGCCCCATGGAGTCAAAGACCTTGCCGTATTCGATGGCCTTCAGGGCCTGGCGATAGGCGCCGGGGGCATCCTTTGGGGAGCGGAAGGCGAAGCTGACCCCGGCGGAGGCGTTGAGGGAGCGCAGCGTGGCATCCAGCGAAAAATCGGAGACCGCGTCCTTGGCGAAGCTGGAGGCGGAGTTGAGCATGATGACCAGGTAGTGATCGTAGACGGTGGTGATCCCGCTGCGCATTTTATGCTGGAGCATATCGCCGATGGAGCGGGGAGAGCCGTGCCGGACGTCCAGCGCGGCGATATCCAGCGTAATGAGGTAATAATAGGGGTGCTTGTCCAGGCGCATGGTGCGCAGGCTCTGCTCCACCAACTCGCCGGAGGTGATGTGCCCGTCGATCAGGCCGGACAGGAATTTGTGGGAAAAGGTGTTGTTGGGGTCCAGCTCGATGCTGCCCAGCCGCATCTCCTGGGCCAGCCAGGCGCACACCAGCAGCATCAGCTGCTGCTCGGCGCCGCTGAAGCGGTTCCCCTCAAAAATCATGCAGTAGGCGAGGGTGCCGGACGGGGCGCTCACCTGGCCCACCATGGCCCGGGTGGACTGCCCCAGAAAGCCGCCGCGGATCTGGGGCTGGTCGTCCGGGGAGTCCGCGCCGTCCAGAAAGTGCAGAAAGGCCTCGCTGAGGCGGTCGAACTGAAAATCGTTGAGCAGCTCCGGGTAGATGACGTCCAGGTCCCGGTAGGCGATGACGCTGCCGGAGGCGGAGAACAGGGCCACCGGATTTCCGAAAAGCTCCCCCACGGCGTCGATGATCTTGTCCACGTCCACCTTCCGGTTGGCGCTGACGGTGCTGAACAGGATGTCCGTGCCCCGGCGAAGCTGGCTGGAGATGCAGATCTGCTCTGAGATCAGATTGTATAGCGCAAAGAGGTCGGGGAAGGAGGCGATGGCCAGGCAGCTGGCGCCGTTGGACTCCAGCATGGGCAGAATGGGCGCGGCATCCCCGACGCACACGATGTTGCGGATGCGCTTGGGAATGCCGAAGCGCACAAAGTCCTCCGCCCGCCCCAGCACAAGGTCGCCGGCGTGGCCGCTCACATCGCCGGACAGCAGCTTCAGGCAGCGCACGGCGACAGAACCGCCGTACTCGTACAGCTCCGGGGCATATTCAGACAGGGACGATCTCAGGTCATGCAAAGTCATTGGTTCCAACCTCTCATACAGAAAGCGGAGCAGCCGGGGAAACGGACAGACTGCCGCGCGGCACCGATCGCCTATTCTACCAGCCTCAGTATAGGGGATTTTACCTATATATTGTATAGGCACGGTGATGGAGAGGGAAGCGGTATTTTCCGGCAACGTGACGGGGGAGGACCGCCGCCGGAGGCGGCCGGGTCATGCGCGGAGCCGAAGAAGTGGCGGCCCCATTTCGTCCTGCGGCATAAGGCGCGGGGCAGAAATATGTAGTATAGTAGAAATATCCAAATGGACCCTGCAAAGCTGCAAGGCGGTCCGGCCGCGGGCCGGTATGGGAGGAGCACAGAGCCATGAACTATTCGGATTTTGACCACATCCTCGACGAGGGAACGGGCGGACGGGAGGCGGTCCGCTGCGCGGTGGTGATGCCCGGCGACCTGGAGATCATGAAGGCGCTGGTCCGGGCCCATGACGAGGGGCTGATCCAGCCCATCCTGATCGGGGACCGGGCGACGATCGAGCCGATGCTCACGCAGCTGGGCCTTCCGACCAGTCTGTTTCGGATCTATCACGAGAAGCACGCCCAGTCCGCTATCTGCCTGGCCATCGACATGGTCTTTGGCGGGGATGCCCAGTGCATCATGAAGGGCTATATCAAGACCTCGGAATTTCTGCACGAACTGCTGAAGCATAAAAACGACTTCGCCGCCAGCGAGATGATCTCCATGATCTCCTTCCGCACCCTGCCGAATTACCACAAGATCATCGCCTTTACGGACACCGGCATCTGCCCCCACCCCAGCCTGGAGCAGAAAAAGGCCATCATCGCCAACGCGGTGTCCATCATGCGCGGCATGGGCATCGAATGCCCCAAGGTGGCGGCGGTCACCTCGTCGGACTATCCCAGCCAGAAGATGCCGGAGAGCATCGACGCGGCGGCGCTTCAGCGGATGAACGAGTGCGGCGAGATCAAAAACTGCGTGATCCAGGGGCCCATGACCATCGACATGGCCCTCAGCAGGGACCAGGCGACCCGCAAGGGCGTGAAGAGCCAGGTGGCGGGGGATGCGGACCTGGTCCTCTTCCCGGACCTGGCGTCTGCCAGCATCACCAGCCGCATGGTCACCTATGTGACGGGCTCCGCCCCCGGTACCCTTGTGGTGGGGACCAGGGTCCCGGTGATCATCTGCTCCAGGGACTCCTCCGCGGAGACCAAGTACCTGGGCATCACCATGGCCGTAGCCAGCCAGCCGCAGGCCGTGCGGCAGACCGCCGCGGAGTGATCCGCGCCGAAAGAGAATATTGGAGGCGTCAGCATGAGCAAATTTCCCGAGAGCGCAAAGTTCGTCTATCATCACACAGGCATTTTCGTGTCCAACCTGGAGCGCAGCATCGAGTGGTACTGCCGCGTCATGGGCTATCGGCATGTCTACACCCGCTATGCCAGGCTGAGAAATCTGGACAACAGCGGGACCTTCTTTGAAATGCCGCTGGCCTTCCTGAGCCATAACGGGCATTACCTGGAGCTGTACGAAATGGTCAACGCGGCGCCCTTTACCTATGAGAACTACATGAACACCCTGGGGACCAAGCACCTGGACCTGACCCTGCCGGACGACCAGTACGACCTGGTGCGCCAGCACTTCATCGACGAGGGCGTCAGCTTTGCCGTGGGCGGGCCGGAGGACGGCGCGGGCCCCCTGCACAGCGAAAAGACCCTGGGCAAGCCCGGCGGACTGAAGGTCATGTACATCCGCGACCCGGACGGTATCCTCATCGAGATCAACGGGGAGTTCATACCGGAAAACTATTTCCCCGGCCTGAATCAGGGTCAGCAGAAATGAACGGGAGCGAGCAGTGGGAGAGCCTGCGGTTCTCCTGCTTCGATACAGTCAATGAGATCCGGATCCTCCACCGGGACCGGACGCCCCTGATGAGATCGGCTGCCCTGTGCGGCCGGTCTCATCGTCTGTTCAGCCGCTTTTCGCCGGACAGCGACCTGTACCGGATCTCCCATTCCGGCGGGGCGCCGGTCCGGGCCGCGGCGGAGACCCTGGAACTGCTGGCGCTGGCGGAGCAGTACCGGTCGGCCACCGGCGGGGCCTTCACCCCGGCGGCGGGCACCCTGAGCGAGCTGTGGGGGTTTGGCGGCACGCCGGCGGTCCCATCTCCGGAGCAGTGCCGCCGTGCCGCACAGGCGGTGCGCGGCGCGGCGATCGAACTGAGCGGCATGACCGTCCGCTGCCCGGCAGGCGTGATACTGGACGCGGGCGGCATCGCCAAGGGCTACGCCGCCGACAAAGCGGCCCGGCTGCTGGCGGAGGAGGGCGTGGCCTGCGGGATGATCGACCTGGGCGGGAATCTGCTCAGTGTGGGCAGCAGGCCGGACGGCAGCCCGTGGCGTTTCGGGGTGCGCTCCCCCTTTCGGAGGGACAGCCTGTGTGCGGTGATCCGCTGTGAGGGGGCGTGGTCGGCGGTCACCAGCGGCGGCTACGAGCGGTGGTTTGAGCAGGACGGCCGGCGGTACGGGCACATCATAGACCCCCGCACCGGAATGCCGGCGGAGCGCGGGCTGGCGGCGGTCACGGTGCTGTCCCGATCGAGCACGGCGGCGGACGCACTGGCCACCGCGTTTTTCTGTCTCGGGGTGCGGGAGAGCCTGGCGCTGCTGCCCCGTTTTGCGGAGACAGAGGCGCTGTTCATTCGGACGGACGGCTCCTACTTTTGGAGCGGCAGGGCGGAGCAGCTGGAATGGCTGTGCGCCCGGAAGGGAGAAGCATGGGCATGAGACACTATCAGCCGGGCACCTATACGGGCCGGGCACAGGGTTTTGGAGGCACCGTCACGGTGTCGGTCACGGTGGATGAGGAGCACATTTTGTCCGTTGTCCCGGACGTATCCACGGAAACGGCGGCGCTGGCCGCCCGGCCGGCGGCGGAGCTGCCCGCGGCCATTCTGACGGCCGGCGGGGCGGAGGTGGACGGCATCTCCGGAGCCACGGTCACCTCCAACGCCATCAAGCGGGCCTGCGCCGACGCACTGAAGCAGGCCGCCGGCGGAGAGACGGCCCCCTGCCCTGGACAGCCGGGGCGCTATACCGCGTCGGCCAGGGGCTATGAGGGCGAGGTCCTGGTGGAGACGGAGCTGAGCGGAGAGGGGATCGCCGGTGTGCGGATCCTGAAAACCCGCGAGACTCCCGGCCTGGGCCGGGAGGCGGCAGAGGAAATGGCCCGGCGCATCACGGAGGCGGGCTCGCTGGCGGTGGACGGAGTGTCCGGCGCCACGGTGACCAGCTCTGCGGTGCGGCAGGCGGCGGGCTTCTGCATCCAAAAGGCGGGGGGCGACCCGGCGGCGTACAGCGCGGCGGCTGCCCCCGCGGAGAAGGAGCCCTGTGTGCTGGAGACCGACGTGGCGGTGGTCGGGGCGGGTATCGCCGGGCTGTGCGCCGCCATCGAGGCCCTGGAGCAGGGGGCCCGCGTGCTGCTGCTGGAAAAGCTGGACCTGATCGGCGGCACCGCCATTGTGGCGGGCGGCGCGTTCATGGCGGCGGATTCCTACCTGAATGCCGGGCCGGTCAGCGAGGCGGAGGAGCTGGCCCAGTGGCTCTATGAGCGGCAGGAGCGGCACTACAACGTCAGCCTTGCCCAGCTGCGCCACGTGGCGCAGCACTCCGGAGAACTGATCGCCTGGATCCGGGACCGGTCCGGCGTGGAGTTCCAGCTGGGCTATGGCGGCGGCTCGCCGAAGCAGTGGAGCCATCGCCCGGTGCTCCGCCCGGAGGAGCCGCGAAACGGCCACGGGACGCCCCGCATCATCCACGGCCTGGCGGACTGGTTCTGCCGGAAGGGCGGCGTGCTCCTGACCGGGACCAGAGCGTCGGAGCTGCTGACCGACGGGGCGGGGACGGTGACCGGCCTTGCGGCGGAGAGCCGCGAAAGGCGCTATACGGTCCACGCCCGGGGCGGCGTGGTCATTGCCGCCGGGGGCTATGAGTTGGACCCGGACCTGACGGCGCGCTTCGCGCCCAACTCGGTCCACATGATCTCCAACGGCCGGACGGCCGGCGACACCGGGGACGGCATCCGCATGGGCGAGGCCGTGGGGGCCCAGCTGACCTACAGCGGCTACCTGATGGGCAGCTGGAACCACCTGGACGGGCTGTGGGCCTTCGGGCTGGACGCCATGGGGATGAAGCACAAGGTGCCCTGTATCGAGGTCAATGGGCGGATGGAACGGTTCTACAACGAGAACACGGACCCGATCCGGGAGAAGTGGGAGTTTGCCAAGGACGGGACAGGCGAGTTCTATGTGCTGTTCGACTCCTCCCTGCCGAAGGAGCTGCGCGGCAAGCTGGACCGGGCGGCGGAGGCCGGAGCGGTCCTGCGGGGAGAGAGCGCCGGGGCGCTGGCAGAGCGGATCGGAAAGAGTCCGCTGGCGCTGGAGAGCACGCTGGCCCACTGGAACGCCATGGCGGCAGAGGGGACGGACAGCCAGTTCGGCAACGAGCTGATCGCCCCGCTGCGCCAGGCGCCCTATTACCTGTGCTGGGTATCTGAAATGAGCACCGGCTCCTACGGCGGGCTGAAGATATCGCTGCACGCCCAGGTGCTGCGGCCGGACGGCGCGCCGATACCGGGGCTTTACGCCGCCGGTGAGAGCGCCAATGGGGAGTTCTACTATCGCAACTATGTCTGCGGCGGAAGCTCCTTTTCCATGTGCGGAGTGTTTGGCCGGGAGGCGGGCGCCCATGCCGCCCGGCGGGCCTGCGGTGAACCATAAGAGAGCAGAGAGAGGGCCGGGACATCAGTCCCGGCCCTCTCTCTGTCATTTTGGAGGAAGTATATTGGAAGCTCAAATGCGCATAGACCCGGTATTTAGGCAGCGGACATGCCAGGAGAGGGCCTCGTCGAGGAGGTGGGGGGTGTGGCCGCCGGCGGCGGAGGCGGCGTCGAAATAGGCGCGGAGCATGGGGCGGTAGTCGGGATGGGCGCAGTGCTCGATGATGCAGCGGGCCCGCTCCCTGGGGGACTTCCACCGCAGATCGGCCACGCCCTGCTCGGTGACGATGACCATGACGTCGTGCTCGGTGTGGTCCACATGGCTGCACATGGGGACGATGCAGCTGATGCTACCGCCCTTGGCGGTGGAGGCGGTGGCGAAGATGGTCAGGCCGGCGTTGCGGGCGAAGTCGCCGCTGCCGCCGATGCCGTTCATGATCCTGGTGCCCAGGATGTGGGTGGAGTTGACGTTGCCGTAGATGTCGCACTCGATGGGGGTGTTCATGGAGATGAGCCCCAGGCGGCGGACCAGCTCCGGGTGGTTGGAGACCTCCTGGGGGCGGATGACGATGCGGTCCCGGTAGAAGTCGATGCGGCTGAACAGCTCCTGCTGGGCGGCCTCGGACAGGGAGAGGGAGGTGCAGCTGGCGCCGATGACAGCGCCGCTGCGGATTAGGTCCAGGGCGGAGTCCTGCAGGACCTCGGTGAACATGCGCAGGCCGGAAAAGCCGCCGCCGGACAGGCCGGAGAGCACGGCGTTGGCCACGCTGCCCACGCCGGACTGGAGGGGGGCCAGGGAGGGCGGCTGCCGGCCGGCGGCGACCTCGTCCTTCAGGAAGGCGACGATGTTGTCCGCGATGGCCTGGGAGACGGCGTCCGCCGGCTTGAAGGAGGGGCAGTCGCCGATGTCGTGGGTGAGGACCACGGCGGCGATCTTCTCCGGCGGGCAGGGGATGAAGGGGGTGCCGATGCGGTCCATGACACCGGTCAGGGGGATGGGCTCGCCGATGAGAGCGGGGGAGTAAATGTCGTGCATCCCGGCCAGGCCCAGGGGGAGGGCGGAGTTGAGCTCCACGATCACCTGGCGGGCGCAGTGGACGTAGCTGTCCGAAGCGCCCACGGCGGCGGCAGGGATGAGGCCGTCGGCGGTGACGGCGGCGCACTCGATGATGGCGGTGTCCACCCGCGGGCCGGCGCCCCGCTCCAGCATGGCGGGGGTGTGGCTGAGGTGCTGGTCGGCGTACTGGATCTGGCCGCCGTTGATGGCGTCCCGCATGGACCTGTTGGTCTGATAGGGGAAGCGGTAGGAGACCAGGCCGCTGCGGGCCAACTCCCCGTCCAGGGGGTCGCCCACGGAGGCACCGGTGAGGAGGGTCATGTTGGCGGCCCGGCCCAGCCGGGCGATGGCGGCGGGGACCGCCTTGGGATAGCCCACCACGGTGAAGCCGGAGCAGCCCACCGTCTGATCCGGTCCGATGAGGGCGGCGGCGTCCTCGGCGCTCATGACCTTGTGATTCAGCGCGGAGTACAGTCTGTCCATGCCGCTCACCGCGCGCCTTCCTCGGCCAGCTTGTCCAGCCTGCGGTTGCGGAAGTAGAGGGCCACGTCCACGGAGATGGCGCAGAAGTTGACGATGTAGAAGATCACCACGTAGGTCACGTTGCTGCGGATGAATTTGCTGATGATGCCGAAGATGTAGCCCACCAGCAGGAACAGTTCAAACACCAGGCTTTTCCCCTTGGCAGTCCGGGAGATCAGCGACTTCCGGATGGAGATCGGCCAGGACAGAAAAAAGCATACGATCATCAATACCTCAAATAACTCAGCCAAAGCAAATTTCTCCTTCTCAAAATCAGTTTTCCTTGACCCGCAGGACGTACAGACCGTCCTGATAGGTGTCCATAAAGATGTTGCCGCGGTCATCCACCACGCAGTCCTCCGTGGTGGCGATCACGGGGCCCACGTTGGCCTTGAAGGTGTGCTCCAGGGGGTTGGGCGGGATAAAGTAGGCGATCTCTTTAATGTAGAAGGGGTCGGACACGTCGTACACCCGCATGCCCGCGTGGAAATAGCAGCAGTAGACCCGGTCGTTCCGCTGGTCCAGATAGGGCTTGTTGTCCATGGGCTCGTGGATGTTGTGAGGGCCGAAGGGGCCGGGGCAGCCGATGCCCATATCGTTGAAGTTGGGGAAGGGGAAGCTTTCGGGCACCTCGGGGTATGGGAACTCCGCGATGAGGGTGGGGCGCGCGGGGTCGCTGATGTCCACCATGTGCAGGTTGTTCATGGCCTGGGGGATGCCCTTCAGCTTTTCCTTGGTGAACCAGGTGAACCGCTCCCCCTCGTTGGTGACCACGCAGTAGGGGCGGCCGGGGAGAGGCAGGGCGGTGTGGGTCTTGGCGCCGGCGTGATAGCTGGAGAAGGGCGGCTGGAGAGCCAGCCGGCCCAGCAGCTTGGGCCGGGCGACGTCGTGCACGTCCACGATCACCATGCCGGCCCCGGCATAGCCGCAGTAGGCCAGCCCGTCCCGGACGTAGGGAGGGCCGTGGAGCCAGCCCTTGGCCATGAATTCGGGGTTGTGGGGGGCGGCGGGATCAAAATCGTTGCCGATCTGGCCATCGGCAAACTGCTCCGGCAGCCACCAGCGGCCCGCCTCCACGGGATGGGCGGGGTCCTTGATGTCCACGATGCGGTAGATGGGCCCCTCGAACCCGGCACAGTCGCTGGAGACGTGGACATAGCGGCCGCCGTTATAGAAAAAGCGATGGACGCCGTTGGCGCCCCGGATGCCGTTGTCCCAGTAGCCCAGGAACTTGGGGTGCAGCGGGTCCTCCCGGAGGTCGTAGACATGGAAGCCGCTGCGGCCGGAGCCGTATTGGTTCTTTTCGGGGTCGTACATGCCGGAGGCCTTGCCCGCCCCCGCGCCGCAGGACAGGGCGGTGATGAGCAGCCCGTCGGCGGCCTGGATCTTCAGCACCTTCTGATAGGGGGCGTTTTCCAGCACATTGAGGGAAGAGACCAGCTTGGGCTCACAGGGGTCGGTCACATCAAAGATCGGGCAGACGGCGGTGGTGCGCCCCGCGCCGTACAGGTAGTACCGGCCGTCCTCGGTGCGGTGCAGTGCCATCTGGAACATGCTGTAGCCGTCCATGGGGTGGAAGGCAAGCACCTCCATATTTTTAATGTAGCCCTCGTTCCCCGGGCCCTTCGCGTAGAATTTGTCGGACATAGAGTTGCTCCTCTCTGTTCAGTATTCTGCTTTATTCTACCATGGGGGGCCGGCGGGCACATCGATGCGCCCGATGAAGCCGGGGCGGTTTTTTTCGTCGGAATGAAGGGCGGCCTTCCGCGGCGGGCAGGGCAGCCGGAGGGAAAGCCGGAGCAGCGGCGACAGGATTCGGCACAAAGATGAAAAGGGCCAAAAGGGAACGCGACACGGGAACGGATGATTTTTGCGCAAAGTGCTTATACAATGAATACGCTCGACGGTGTAACTTGGGTACAACGATGAGACGCCCGAAGAAAAAGGAGAAGAAGAAAGTGAAATTGACCAAGAAGCTCATGGCCCTGCTGCTGGCTGCGGTGCTGACTCTTGCACTGGCCGCCTGCGCCGGCGGAACGCCCCAGCCCTCCCCCAGCTCTTCCGGAACTCCCTCTGTAAGCGACCCCGGCACCACTCCGGACCCCAGCGCCCCCGCGCAGGAGACCGGCATCCAGGCCGGCACGGTCCTGAACATGGCCTATGCCACCCAGATGAACGTGCATCTGCCCTACCTGAACGTGCAGGGCTCCTTCCTGAGCATGAACATCTATGACACGCTGTTCTACTTCAAGGACGGCGACCCCAATCAGATCGCCGGTCTGCTGGCCAAGGACTGGGTGTACGATGCGGACAACCTGGGCTGTACCGTGACTCTGAATGAGGACGCCTGCTTCTACACCGGCGATCCCATCACTGCCCAGACCTGCGTGGATGCCTGGGCCACCACCAAGGAGTACATGCCCTCCTACTTCAATAACATCGAATCCATCGAGGCCAAGGACGAGCACACCCTGTACTTCAAGTTTGCCGCCCACCTGCCCTCCTTTGAGGTGGTGTTCTGCGATACCATCACCTCCGTGGTGGACCCCAAGGCCATCGCCGCCAAGGGCGCCACCAGCAACGAGGCCGCCGTCGGCTCCGGTCCGTACTACATCGAGAAGTACGTGGACGGCGAGGTCATCACCCTGCGGGCCAACTCCAACTATTGGTTCCCCGCCCGTCAGCCCCACGTGGAGACCATCAACATTTACTACATCACCGACACCAACACCCAGCTGATCGCCATCCAGTCCGGCGATGTGGATCTGCTGATGACCCAGGATGTGGAGACCTACTACACCCTGTCCGAGCAGAAGGACCTGAACCTCTACAGCTTTGACGCCCAGTGTCTGACCGTGTGGATCAACGAGGAGTCCAGCCCCGAGCTGGCCAACGCCAAGGTCCGCGAGGCCCTCGGCCACCTGATCGACTGGCAGGCCGCCTGCGACATCGTCTACGACGGGCTGTACACCGCCGCCAAGGGCATCTGGAAAGAGGGCACCGCCGGCTATGTGGACAACACCAAGAACTGGACCCACGACCCGGAGCTGGGCCTGAAGCTGCTGGAGGAGGCCGGCGTCAAGCCCTCCGACATCCATATGGAGATGCTGTGCTATCCCAAGTACAAGGACGTGTTCGTGGCGGTCCAGTCCCAGCTGGCCCAGTACGGGATCACACTGGACGTGCCCACCACCGAGAGCTCCGCCGTGTCCAGCAAGCATGCGGCCGGTGACTTCTCTCTGGCCTCCAGCTGGTGCTCCTATACCCCCGCCAACCCCCTGTCCGGCTTTACCACCGGCGTGACCAAGACCGGCGCCCAGCGCTCCGTGTTCCTGGACAAGTGCGAGCCCGAGGCCGACGCCAAGCTGGACGAGCTGTATGCCCAGGCGGTCTCCGCGGACAGCCTGTCCCAGCAGTATGAGCTCTGCCGGGAGATGACCGCCATCCTGCAGGACAACTTTGTCAACTGCGGCGGTATTCAGCTTTACCACTGGCTGTTCCTGAACAACAAGTTTACGAACCTGGTGTATCAGGGCAACGTGTTCTACGTGGACTTCTGCTACCTGCGGGCGGCGGAGTAAGCCAAGGGACACAACTGGATAATTAGAAAAGCGCGAACCGGATGCCGACTCGCTGAACGCAGCCGGTATCCGGTTCGCCGTTGTATGG